>VFLF01000706.1 GCA_009885185.1 Nitrosomonadales bacterium
ACGGCGTTCCGCTGCGCGCCGCTCCGTCCCGCGCCGTTACGTGGTGCGCAAATCCGGTGTACATGGGCGCGGCGTGTTCGCGCTGGTCGATATCCCGAAACGCACCCGCCTGATTGAATATCTCGGCGAGCGCATGACGCACGACGAAGCGGACGACCGCTATGGCGAGATTCACGACGGCAGTTCGCACACCATGCTGTTTGCCGCCAACGACGAGGTGGTGATCGATGCCACGCAATGGGGCAGTTCCGCGCGCTGGATCAACCACTCGTGCGCGCCGAATTGCGAGGCCATCGAGGAAGACGGCCGCGTGTTCATCGAAACCCGGCGGGCCATACGCGCGGGTGAAGAACTCGGTTATGACTACGAGCTCATCGTCGAAGAGCGTCATACCGCGAAGTTAAAGCGCGAGCACGCCTGCCTCTGCGGCGCGCGGCGCTGCCGCGGCACGATGCTCGGCAAGAAGTCGTAGGACGCTTGCCGGTGCGCGGCCTACGTTAACGTCTGCCGTGTTATCCGCGATGCGTCGGGGGGCGGGTCGAGCGCGGCATGATTGATCCGTCTACACTCAGCATGAAGGAGATTATCCAGGCGCTGAGGGTGTTTCAGCAGGAATTAACGCGCCGTTTCGAGCGCCATATTGCGCTGGTATTTTCCGATGTGGTCGGTACCACGGAATACTTCGCCCGCTTCGGCGACGCGGCGGGCTACCAGTTGCAGCAGCTTCATATCGATCTGTTGCGCGACTGCCTGTCCACCCGCAACGGTCGCATCGTCGATACGGCGGGTGATGGCGCGTTTATGACGTTTCCCGACGCAAACGCGGCAATTGATGCGCTCATCGATTTCCAGAAACAGATCTCGCGCGAAAATGTGGCGCGCGCCCGTAACCGGCAGCTACAGGTTCGCGTCGGCATGCACTGGGGGCCCGTGCTCACGGATGGCGAGGTGGTCAGCGGTGATTCGGTGAATCTGTGCGCGCGCATCGGCGCCGCGGCCGGTGTGGGCGAGATACGACTCACACGAGACATGTTTCACGCGGCGGCGTTGGAACACCGGCTTCACTGCCGGCCCGTTGGACGCGTCGAGCTAAAGGGCATTTCTCAGCCTGTCGAACTGCTCGCCCTCGATTGGCGCGACCAATCCATGTTTCCGACGCAGTGTTGCGTCGAAGAAACGGGCGAGGAGGTGATCCTGCCCAAGCAGGACGTTATCAGCTTCGGTCGCTTGCGCGAATACGAGGGGTCGTTGGCAAACGATGTGGCGCTGGCGTTGCCGGACGCAGATCGGTCGATTCAGATCAGTCGGTGGCATTTCGAGCTTCGCCTGCTGGACGATGGTTTTCGCCTGCACTCGCTGTCCGACAATACCACCGAGGTGGATGGCGCGTTGATCGCGAAGGGGCAGGATGCGCGGATCAAGCCGGGATCCAAGGTTCGCGTCCCCGGCGTACTGACGCTCGTGTTTTCCGCTTCGCGCGCGCAGCACCTATCGGAAGACGCCGGCGCTACCATGATACGGCGCTAAACAGCGCCAATCAGTCAAGGTTTCGCCGTGGCCATGAGGTGGTGTAGTCTACGTACATAAGCCATGGTTACCCTGCAAAAGACAATCGGCAACAAGCCCGCCGATCTGGAAAGCGTACAGGATCTCGTGTCCCGGTTTGCGCGTGACGGCAATCTGTCCGAGAAAATCGAGTTCGACATCAACGTCGTGCTCGACGAATTGCTGAGCAATATCATTCGCTATGGTTACGAAGACGACGCGCCGCACGAGATTCGCATCACGCTCTCGGCCAGCGACACCACGCTTGAAGTCGGCATCGAAGACGACGGCAGGGCATTCGATCCGTTGGCGGCGCCCGAGCCCGATCTCACTTTGCCACTGGCCGAACGTCCCATCGGCGGACTGGGTATACACTTTGTGCGCAAGCTGATGGACGAGGTGGTTTATCAGCGAAAGAATGATCGTAACCATATGTTTTTAAAGAAAAATATATCATAAGGTATAGGGGTGAATGATGAATATTCAAGAGATTGCCGCCGGCCATGTCACGGTACTCGCGATCAACGGACGTATCGACAGCAGCAATGCCATGGATCTCAGTAACCGTTTGCGCGAGATGTATGCGCAACGCGGACGATTGCTGCTGCTCGATCTGGAGGGTGTTGATTACATTACCAGCGCGGGTTTTCGTACCTTGTTGATCGGACGGCGGCACGCCACCAGTAGCGGCGGTTCGCTTGCGTTGTGTTCCCTCGCCCCCAAGTTACGTGAACTTTTCGATATGGGCGGCTTTATCGATAATTTTTCGATCCATCCCACGCGCGAGGAAGGCATCGCCAGGCTGGTCTGATGAAGCCGCGTAATATTGTCTATGGCGTAGACGATATTCCTCCCCGCGGCGTGCTGCTGTTGTCCGGCGTGCAGCACGTTGGATTGGTGGCGATTTTTCTGCTGGTGCCGGTCATCGCTTGCCGACAGGCCGGCATGCCGCCGGAGAAAATCATCGATGTCTTGAGTTTGTCGATGCTGGTGATGGCGGTGGGCCCGATTTTGCACGCGCTGCGATTGGGGCCGATGGGGTCGGGCTATCTGTGCCCGCCGATATTCGCTGCCGCGTATTTGCCTGCGTCGCTGCTGGCGTTGCAGGCTGGCGGGTTGCCGTTGATGTTCGGCATGACACTGTTCGCGGGCGTGGTGGAGATCGTGATGTCGCGCCTGCTGCGTCCGCTGCGGCCGTTTCTGCCGCCGGAGATCGCGGGGTTTGTGGTGGCGATGATCGGCGTGACCATCGGCCTGCTGGGATTTCGCAATGTGTTCGGCATCGAGCTTGCCGAGCCGCCGGGCATAGCTGCCTTTGCCGTGGCGGCGGCTACGCTTGCCATCATGGTGGGGTTGAATGTGTGGACCACCGGCCCGCCGAAAATATTCTGCGCCCTGATCGGCATGGTCGCAGGCTATGGGCTGGCGATGGCGGCGGGTGTGATGCCCGCGGCGGATGTCGCACGGCTCCAGGCGGCGCCGATGATCCATTTGCCGGCAGTCGACCATCTCGGCTGGTCGTTCGATAGCGAGTTGGTGGTGCCGTTTGTGGTGGCTGCGGTGGCGGCGAGTCTGCGTGCGATAGGCGATCTCACCATCTGCCAGAAGACCAACGACGCTGACTGGGTGCGTCCAGATTTTCGCTCGATTAGCGGCGGCGCGTTGGCAAACGGCGTTGGCACGCTGCTGTCGGGGCTGCTGGGCACCGTCGGGCTTAACACGTCCACCAGCAACGTCGGCCTGGCCAGTGCCACCGGCATTACCAGTCGTGTGGTGGCCTTCGCGGTTGGCGGTATTTATCTCACTCTGGCATTTCTGCCGAAGGTAGCGACTGTGTTTGCCATCATGCCCGCGCCGGTCGTCGGCGCCACGCTGCTCTTTGCGGCGGCCCTCGTGTTTGTCAACGGACTAATCATCATCACCTCGCGCTTGTTGGATTCAAGGCGCATTTTTGTCATTGGCTTGTCGTTCATGGTGGCGCTTGCCGCCGACGTGTTCCAGCCGTTTTTCAGCCAGTTGCCGGCAGAGGTGCGCGTATTTACCAGCAGTGCTCTGGTGCTGGGCACCCTGACAGCGCTGGTGCTTAATCTGGTATTTCGCATAGGCGTGCGGCGTACGCAGACACTGGAAGTCAACCCATCGGCGGTGGATGCGTGGCAAATCGAAGATTTCATGCAGAGCCACGGGGCCGCCTGGGGTGCGCGCCGCGATGTGATCGAGCGAGCCCGTTTCAATCTGATGCAGTCGATAGAATTGCTTACCGACAGCGGTGTGACAAAGGACACACTGACGGTTACCGCGAGCTTCGACGAATTCAGTCTGGATGTCGGCGTGTCGTACGACGGCGCGCCGCTGGAGTTATCCGAGCGGCGCCCCACTAACGAGGAAATTATCGGGTCGGTCGCGGGGCAGTATCAACTGGCGGGTTACATGCTGCGTAAATTTGCGGATCGCGTGCAGATCAACACCCGCGGCGGGCGCACCACTGTGGCATTTCACTTCGATCACTGACGGGCGCGGCGAGCGCTAGCTGAATTTCGTGACCAGCACCGAGAAATCGTCTTCGAACGGGCCGCGGCGCGCGACTTTTTGCACCGACTGATAGAGGCGCTGTGTTTCCGCGAGACTGGGCACGCCGACTTCCAGTAGCGTTGGCAGCAGGTCTTCGAGTTCCCAGCGCTGCCCGTCGATCGTATCGATCTCGAACACCCCGTCGCTGAACAAATACAGCGTGGCATCCGCCGGAACCGTGGTGGATCCCGCCTTAAAATCGTGCGCGGAGGTGACGCCGACCGGCGGATTGGCCGTGCGCAGGGCCTGCGGTTCCGTCACGCCCTCATGCACCAGGTAAGCAGGGTGCTGACCGGCCGAGCAATAGTTCAGCGTGCGTGCCGACCGGTTGTAGACCCCGTACCACAGGGTGAAATACATGAGGCTGTGTTGTTCCATCTGGAACATCGCATTGAGCTGCTTGACGACTTGCGCCGCGTCGCGCGGGTCGGCACCCGGCAGCGCTTTTTGCCTTAGCGCGTTCATCACGCCGACCGCCAGCATCGCGGCTTCCGGGCCGTGGCCGGAAACATCGAGCAGATAAATCGAGAAATGATTGTCGTCTATCCATTGGTAGCCGAGCGCGTCGCCGCCGAGCCGGGCGCACGGAATCAACAGCCATTCCGTTTGTACAGGCCCCTCGCTGATGGGCGCCGGCAGCATCGATTGCACATAGCGGCTGGCGCCTTCAAGGCTGCGCTCGAAATCGCGGGTTAATTCGATTTCGCGCCGTGTGCGCCGTTCATATTTCAGTTGATGGCGGCCGATGCGGATCATACAGCCGTCGGTGAGCTTGGCCGGGGTCGTAATGCGGCGGCCATCCACGAATGTGCCGTTGGTGGAATTCAGATCGGCGATCATCGGCGCGCCGGTATCCATGGAAATGCGGCAGTGACTGCGTGATATTTCGACATCACGCAATGTCACCTCGGCGGGCGCCGCGCGGCCCAGCGTAAATCCGGCAGCGGTCAGCTCGATCATGCGGCCCTGCTCGGCGCCCTCGGTCACCACCAGTTGATGCACGCGCTCCTCGCCCGGCGCAGCGACATCGCTGGCTGCTACGATCAGCGTGAAATCCTGAATGGTGATGTCTTTTTGCTTATCGCTCATTTTTTTGGGGCATTCTAGGCGCGTCATGCACCTGTGAGGTGCGGGCAGGGTATGAACGGAAGACTTTGCCTGTGGTTCGCCTTTCCATGCGTCCAAGATATTACTGTATTTGTAACAGGGTTGTATAATTTGCCGCACTGCCGACGATTGTCCGGTTATCGCACGGCCTTGCGATACTGAATGGAAAAGTTGATTGATCATGACACGCTCTATTTTTCTCGGACTGACCTTGCTCGCTTTGCTGGCGGGGTGCGCAACTCCTCCGGAACCCGTCAAAGTACCCGAACCCGTTGCGAAGCCGGAGCCGGAAGATCAGCCGGTGGCGCCGGCACCCGTCAAGGCGCCGTCGCGCCCCTTGCTGACTGGCCCGGCGGCGAGAGCCGAAGTGCAAAAAATACTCAAGCAGTCCTTTGACTGGCTGGATGGCGGCGAAGAGGATAAGGCGCGTGGTGAGCTCGAATACGCGCAACAACTCGAGCCCGACAACAAACAGGTCGCCTGCCTGCTGCGCGGCGTGACCGCCGATCCGGTGACCGCGCTGGGCAAGGAATCCACTCAATACACTGTGCGTCCGGGCGAGAGTCTGGGTACGATTGCGCGCCGCGCCATGGGCGATGTGTGCGAGTTCTACATCCTCGCGCGCTATAACCAGATCAAGGTACCCAAGCAGCTTTCTTCCGGACAAACGATGCGCATCCCGGGCAGGGTCGCACTGGCGCCGCCCACGGCGGCCGAAGCGGCGCCCAAGCCGGAACCCAAGCCTGATCCGGTGGCGGAGCCGGTCAAGCCGAAACCCACCGTGTCACCCGAAGCGGAAGAAAAGGCGCGGCGCGCGGAAATCGATCGCCGCCACCGCAATGCACAGGCGGCCTATCGCCGTCAGGATCTCACGACGGCGATACGCGAGTGGGATGCGGTTCTGGCGATTGATCCGGGCAACAGCCTGGCGCTGGCGCGCAAGCAGGAAGCGATAGAGCTTCAGCGGCGCCTGGAAAATCTCAAGAAGTAACGTCGCTTGCGGTAGGGTGCTCCAAGGGGTTTATTATAAGTATTTGTTTTTTAAAAACTATTTATAATTCCGTTCACATCACCATGCGCGGTGGACGGTTGATATAAGAGCGCCGCGTGCGTTCAGCATCGATATCCCGCAACGCTTGCGCCGC
>VFLF01000141.1 GCA_009885185.1 Nitrosomonadales bacterium
AAAACCTTTTTTGCCGCGGATTTACACAGATGAACACAGATTAACCCCGATCCGTCGGAATGACGATCTTGGTTTTTAATCTGTGTTCATCTGTGTAAATCCGCGGCTAAAAAGGTTTTGACTTTCATTCCGTTTCATTCAACGCCGCGCGCACTGCCGCCACGCGCGCCTGATGAATCGCGTCCTTGATTCGCCTCGCGTCTTCGTATTGCTTTGCAATCGCGCCCGCATCCACCGCAGCGGCGGCCTTGAACGCCACCGCCATGCGCTCCGCCTGCGGATACGGCCTGTCGTTAAATCCCAGCCGCCCGCGCGAATCGCTTTCGCACGCCTGTAACAGCCGCGCAAATCGTTCCGGCTTGCGAAACGCGTCGGCGCTTTGCAGAATCTGCACGATGGTGGCGGGCCGCAGTTCTGCCGCGCGGTGAATATTGCCGTGCTGTCGGGCCATCACCAGCGCGAGGTCGCGGCATTCTGCGGGCACGCGCAGACGCTCGCACATCGCGCTCACCAGATCGACACTGCGTTCCTCGTGCGCGATATGGCGCGGCCATTCTTCGCGCGGGGTCTTGCCCTTGCCCAGATCGTGCGTCAGCGCGGCGAAGCGCACGTCGAGCGGGTAATTTCGGCTCGCCGCGTAATCGACCACCATCATCACATGAACAAAGGTATCGACTTCGGGATGATGCGCGGCGGTTTGCGGCACGCCCCACAAGCGATCGACTTCGGGCAGCACGCGCGCCAGCGCGCCGCACTCGCGCAGCGCCTCGAACATGCGCGAGGGCCGGGCTTCCATCAGACCGCGCGACAGCTCCTGCCACACGCGCTCGGCCACCAGCGCATCGGCCTCACCGTTGGCGACCATGCCGCGCATCAGTTGCAGCGTTTCATCGGCAATCGTAAAACCCAAATTTGAAAAGCGCGCCGCGAAACGTGCCAGCCGCAAAATACGCACCGGGTCTTCGGCAAACGCCGGGCTCACATGGCGCAGCACGTGCGCCTTGATATCCGCCGCGCCGTGATACGGATCAATCAGTGTGCCATCTTCAGCTTTGGCAATGGCGTTGATGGTGAGATCGCGCCGCGCAAGGTCTTCTTCGAGTGTGACATCGGGTGCGGCGTGAAACGCAAAGCCGTGATAGCCGCGCGCGGTTTTGCGCTCGGTGCGCGCCAGCGCGTATTCCTCGTGCGTTCGCGGATGCAGAAAAACCGGGAAGTCTTTACCCACGGGCTTGTAGCCCAGCGCGATCATGTCATCCGGCGTGGCGCCGATCACCACGTAATCGCGATCCGCTACCGGCAGCCCCAGCAGTTCATCGCGAACCGCACCGCCGACGGTAAAAATTTTCATTTAAAAACAAATACTTACGAAACTCTGCCAGAGGTCGGGCGGGTGCGGTCACGCAACTGCACATAACGCCCGCGCGGGGTGCGGTACGCCAGCCACGCGGGCGCCACCGCCTCCACCGCCTGCGGCACGATACCGAACGGAAGCGTGCAGCCGTGACACACGCTGTCCACCGACATCGAGCGCACGTTATCCATGCTCATCATTTTGCCCGGCAAGCATTCCATGGTGAACGCCATGAACTTGGTGAGTGTTGCGTCGGCACCTAAAACCAGCCGGCTGCGGCCCGTGGTATGCACCACAAATTCAGCCAGTTCCCGCAGGGTGTACACCTTGGGGCCGCACAGATCGTAGCTCTTGCCGATGCTGTCCTGCCGCTCCAACGACTCGGTGAATACCCGCGCTACGTCTTCCACGTATACCGGCTGAAAGCGCGCCTGTGCCGCGGGCACGATCAGCCACGGGAACACTTTGATCAGCCGCGCAAACATATTCAAAAAATTATCTTCGCGACCGAACACCACCGAGGGCCGGAAGGTTGTCACGTCCAGCCCTGACGCACGCATGACGGCCTCGGCCTCGCCCTTGCTGCGCAAATATTCACTGGGGCCGTCTACCGCGGCGTTCAGTGCGCTCATATGCAGCATGCGGCGCACGCCCGTGTCACGGCAGGCGTTCACCACCTTGCGCGCCAGTTCAACATGTGCGCCGGCAAATCCCGCTTTGCCGCGTCCGTTGTGCAGCACACCCACGAGATTGATGACGGCATCGCAGCCGCGCAGCAACTCCTTCAGCGTGGCGGCGTCATGCACGTCGGCGGTCACCGGCTCCACCGTCGGCAGCATGGTCAGAAACTTCGCGCGCTCGCGGCTGCGCGTCGGCACGCGAACACGGTAACCGCGCGCCGCCAGCGCCGCGCACACATGGCGGCCGACAAAGCCCGTACCGCCCAAGACACAGATAGTGGAAATAATCATGTTTCGATCTGCAATCAGTCGTTCAAGGAAAGCGTGAGTCTAACCGATCAACGATTCCCGTTCACTCGTTCACCCGATCAGCCCTTCAAGGCGTATCGCCCAGCGACTTCTCGTCGCGCCGCGCCGCCGCGATCTCGCCGATGCGCCCGCGCAGGGATTGCGTCTGCTGCGTCAGCAGACTGGCGTAATAGCTGGCGTTGGCCATCACCAGCTTGACGTAATGGCGAGTCTCGTTGAACGGTATGGTCTCGGCCCATGCGGCGGCCTCCATCGCGCGATCGGGCCGCCATGCACGCGCGCGGCCAGGTCCGGCGTTGTACGCGGCCGATGCCAGCGCGGGATTGCTGTCCAGATAATCGTAGACATGCCGCAGGTAGTAGGTGCCGAGGCTGATGTTGGTATCGATGTCGGTCACATTGCCCCAACGCCAGTTTTTCAGGCCCAACCGGCCCGCCACCCATTGCGCAGTGCCCGGCATCAACTGCATCAAGCCCATCGCGCCCGCGCTGGAACGCACGTCGGCCATGAAGCGGCTTTCCTGCCGGATCAGGCCCAGCACCCAGGCTTCATCCAGCCCGTGCTTCGCCGCATGCACTTTCAGCACGTCATGGTGCGGCGCGTGATAACGCAAGCGGAAATCATGCACCGACTGCGTTTTGTCGGCGGTGTTGATCACGCGATCAGGCAGATTCGCGCGCTTGGCGACTTCCGCCACCGCGATGATTTTGCGATCATCCAGTTCACGCAACGTCCACATCCATTCGCGATTGCCTTCCACGCGCATACCGAATTCATACAGCGCCAGCGCGCGGCGGATGCCGGGATGCTGGCTCATCGCCTGTATGTCCGCCGCCGTCGCGGTGTAGCCCGGTGGCGGCGCGACCACCTTGCCGCCGAGTTCCTCTAGCGCGAGTTGGCCGTAAAAAATGTATTCCTGCGACAACGGTTTTAACAGCGCCAGTGCTTCCGCATCGCGGCCCATGGCTTTCAGCGCGCGCGCCTTCCAGTAGCGCCACGGCGAATCCTTGTTTTCATGCACCATCACATCGACGGCGGCGATCAGCGTTTTCCAGTCGCCGGCGCGCAGCGCGGCGCGCGCTTTCCACTCCAGCTGATAATCGTTCATGTCGCCGGCCTTGGCATACCACGCCAGCGTTTCCGAGTGGTGGCGCAGCGCGCCTTGCAAACCGATGTGGCCCCACACGAAGGCGCGTTCGTCCTCGGTAAACCTGGACTCCATTGCGGCCCATTGCGCGGCGGCCTGCGATGGTGACGAACGCGCAAGCCGGTAGGCGGCGAACATGACGGTCTCGCGCGCGGCGCGGTTCGCGCCATCGGGCGGACGCACGAGATGCGCCGCCGGATTCTGCGACACCGCCGCCAGCAGCCCGGCATTGGGCGCCTGCCCCGCCGGCAGATACGCAGCGGCGCGGCTTGCCACGCCCACTTGCCCCACGGCCAGCGCCATGCGCACACGGCCCCACACATCCTGCACGCTGAGTTGATTCGACGCGGCGAGCGCGTTGAACAGCGGCGCGCAACTCTCCGGCGTGTCTTTTTCGGTGAACCACAGCGAGCGCGCCTCGCGCACTGCCGACGCATCGGTGCGCGCGCGCGACTGCAAGGCGTAACAGGTGATCTCGATATCATCCTCGACCAGCAGCGGCAACTCAGCGGCAAACAAATCCCACTGCTGACTTTTGCCCAGCCGTTTCAGCCAGTCGCTGCGCATGCGCTCGGCAACGAAAGTGTCTTTGTATTCGGCGAGAAATGCGCGCACCGTTTCCGGCGCGGCCGAATCCAGGCGCGAGCGCAGTTGCCAGTACGCGCTATAAGGTTCAAGCACATGCCCCTTGAGCTTGGGCGCAAGCGAATCAAGCCTGCGCGTGTCGCTGGCACGGAACGCCTCGCGCATCGCCTGAAAATCGTCGTCGCCGGGGGCGGCGGCGGCGTGACCCGCGAAGACCCATACCGCCATCGCCAGGGTAGCAGTCGCGGTCGCGGACATCCGTAACATCGTGCTGATTTTCATAGGGGCCATTCTTTGCATGTATCCATCAGACCACCGGGCCAGCAGTTTGTTCATCCCAAAAACAAACGATACGCCGGATTGCGCGTCTCGTCGCAATACGGATAACCCACTTTGTCGAGAAACGCCTGAAACTGTTTTTTATCCTGGGGCGGCACCTGCATGCCCACCAGCACGCGCCCGTAATCGGCGCCGTGGTTGCGATAGTGAAACAGGCTGATATTCCAACCGTGGCTCATGCTGGTCAGAAACCGTGTCAGCGCGCCGGGGCGCTCGGGAAACTCAAAACGGTAGAGAATTTCGTTTTTCACCGACGGCGCATGTCCGCCGACGGTGTGCCGCACATGCAGCTTGGCGAGATCGTTGTTGCTGAAGTCGTGCGTGGTAAGGCCGGCGCGGCGCAGCGCGCGCACCAGCCGCGCGGTTTCTTCGCGGTTTTGCACCTGCACCCCGGCAAACACCTGCGCGCGGGCCGGATCGTCGTAGCGGTAGTTGAATTCAGTCACGTTGCGCGCACCGAGCAGATCGCAGAACGCCTTGAAGCTGCCGGGACGCTCCGGGATGGTCACCGCGAGGATGGCTTCGCGATGCTCGCCGACTTCGGCCTCTTCCGCGACGAAACGCAGGCGGTCGAAATTCATGTTCGCGCCGCTGGCAATGGCCACCAGCGTTTGCCCGCCGGCGCGGGTTTTCTTCGCATACGCCTTGGCGCCCGCGATCGACAGCGCGCCGGCGGCCTCGAGAATCACGCGGGTGTCGGTAAACACATCCTTGATCGCCGCGCACATCGCATCGGTATCCACGCGGATAATGTCGTCCACCAGCGCGCGACAGAGCCGAAAGGTTTCCACACCGACCTGCTTCACGGCCACGCCATCGGCGAACATCCCCACCTGATCGAGCTTCACGCGCTTGCCCGCTTTCAGCGACTGATACATCGCGTCGGCGTCTTCCGGCTCCACGCCGATGATTTTGATGCCGGGCCGCAAGCGCTTGACGTACGCGGCAACGCCGGCGATCAAACCGCCGCCGCCCACCGGCACAAAAATCGCGTGGATCGGCCCGCCGTGCTGGCGCAGGATTTCCATGCCGATGGTGCCCTGACCCGCGATCACGTCCGGGTCGTCATATGGGTGAACAAACGTAAGCGTTTGTTTTTTAGAGATAATTTTTGCATGCTCGTAGGCGGCGTCATACGAATCGCCGTGCAGCACCACACGCGCGCCGCGTGCGCGCACGGCGTCCACCTTGATCTGCGGCGTGGTCACCGGCATCACGATGGTGGCCTTGCAGCGCAGCTTTTGCGCCGCCAGCGCCACGCCCTGCGCGTGGTTGCCGGCGGAAGCCGCGATCACGCCGCGATCCCGCGCCGCCTGCGGCAGGCGCACCATTTTGTTGTACGCGCCGCGCAGCTTGAACGAAAACACCGGCTGCAAATCCTCGCGTTTAATCAGCACGCGGTGGTGCAGGCGTTTGGACAGATTGGGCGCAAAATCCAGCGGCGTCTCAATGGCAACATCGTACACGCGGGCGCCGAGGATGCGCTGGAGGTAATCGGGGGCTTTCATCATTTTGTCTCGATTGGAGCGCTAAGATTAGCAGGAATCCGCGCCACCGCGCACTGTACATCCCGCGCCCTGAGGTTTATCATTCCCCCATGAACCAGACTGACATGAAACAAGCCGCCGCCGAGGCCGCCATCGCCTACATCGAGGATGGCAGCGTGGTGGGCGTAGGCACCGGCTCCACGGCGGATTTTTTCATCGCCGCACTGGGCAAAATCAAGCATCGCATCGACGGCGCGGTGGCCAGCTCCGAAGGCACGGCAACCAAGTTAAAGGCGTTGGGCGTGGCTGTTTACGATCTGAACAGCGTGCGCGATCTGCTGGTGTACGTGGACGGCGCGGACGAAATCACCGAACACCTGGCGATGATCAAGGGCGGCGGCGGGGCGCTCACGCGCGAGAAAATCGTCGCGGCGGTGGCGCGCAAGTTCATCTGCATCGCCGATCAATCAAAACTCGTCGGCGTGCTCGGCAAGTTTCCGCTGCCGGTGGAAGTGATTCCGATGGCGCGCTCGTACGTGGGCCGCGAGATCGTCAAGTTGGGCGGCCAGCCGGCGTGGCGGCAGGGCTTCACCACCGACAACGGCAACTGGATTCTGGATGTGCATAACCTGTCGATCACCAACCCGGTGG
>VFLF01000944.1 GCA_009885185.1 Nitrosomonadales bacterium
GGTGACGAATACAAATGGCGAACGGCCATATTCGAAACCAACCAGCCCCGTGGCCACGTCTGCAGGCGTGAGTTTCCGGCTAATCACGGCGATGTCGATCGCACCGGCGTGCAGCGCTTTTAACGCCCCCGAACTGCCGAGGTTTGGTACAACGGTCACCGCGATTTTTCCCGGACTCTTTCGCTCGGCACCTTCCCCCAACAGCCGCATTGTGCCAAGCGAGCCGCCGGTACCGCCAATGCGCAAAGATTGCGCATTGGCAGTGAGCACTACGCAGAAAATTAACGCGCAGCACAGCCATGCGCGGCTCACCCAGGATGCGGTAAATGGAAATCGGCACTGCAAGCCTGATTTCATGATTTCACTTTCTCCAATTTGGAAAACTATAGGGACTGTTCGCCCGGCACGGCCTTCAATTCAGGCGATCGCCCGTGATGCTAGTAACGACACATCGCGGAAATTCTTAAGAGAGCGGCCGTTGGCGCCACGGCGGCACAGCCCAAACCGGACTGTTGAACGGCGAGGCATATCAACGCAGTTTGCGTCACTGTCCAGCGAGCGGGCGCGAGCCAACCACGGCAGCCTGATCACCGCCGCGAAGACAAAACAGCGGCGGCTATCGTTTTATTACTTAAGTAATTGTTTTAATTACTTATTTCATAAAATCAAGCAGCAGGCCGTTCACTGTGTCCGCAGCGTCGTACTGCACCCAATGCCCGGCGCCGGGAATCGCATCGACGCGTATGCCGGGCATCGCCGCGCGGACTTCATCGACGCGAGGCAGTATGCTCGGGTAACACAGCGCGTCCTTTTCACCCCAAATGATTTGCGCGGGGCACGTCATCTCGCGCAGGCATGTCGCCATCAGCCCCGGCGTCAGGCTGAAATGGCGGCCGTCATATCGCGTGCGCTGCACGTTGGCGAGATGCAGGTCGATGGTCTCGTCGCTGACGCGATCCGGGCCGGCGCACATCATCACACTCAGATTGTGGCGAAGCACTTCACGCATCACGGTCATGCCTTCGCTCGCGCGAGGAATCTTTTTCAAATCCAGCGGTTTACCCAACCGCCGGAAGCCGCCCGGCCCCATCAGCGAAATCCTTTCAATGCGCGGCCCCATCTTCGCCGCGCACAGCGCCGAGATGATGCCACCGAATGAAAATCCGGCGAGCCGGAACGCCCCTTCCGGAACAGTGCTGTTAAGGGCATCCATCACCAACGCCACATACTCGTCGTTCGGCATATCCTTCGCGACTGTGGGCGAGTCACCGTAGCCTGGCATATCGAGCGCATGCACGGTGAAATGTTGAGCCAGAACATCGAAATTGCGATGCCAGTGATTGATTGATCCCATGCCGCCATGGAGCAATACCAATGGCGCGCCGCTGCCTGCCGATTTGATTGAGAGTTTCATTTGCCGTAAGCCGCGTTCGATGAAAAGAAGGCCACCACATCCGCCACCGTGGTGCCCACGCAAGCGGGAACGACAGGGAATGTGTGCGGTAACGAAGCGGATTCTACCTGACGCGCCTGCCTCCATCCTTTGCAGACAGACGCAGCCTTCGGCGTCCGTACGAAAAGCGGTCTGCCTGCCATGGCAAACCTACGGCAAGAAATCGTCAGCGGGCAGGCAGCGCTACGAAGCGCAGATATCGTCGCTGAGTTCCATCCGGATGGCATCCAGATCGGACAGTTCGACGCCCAGCAGCGCCAGCGCAAAATCGCCGCCGCGTAACCACTCCGGGCTATCAATGCCCATGGTGCGCTTGACAAACATCCACTCTGCGGCCAGAGCCAGCGCAATATGCCGCGTGGCCCCGGCGGATATGCCCGCCTGTCCACCCTGCAACACCGAGTAATCGTGATGCCACAACACGGCTTGACAGATTTCCTCGGGTAACAGCCATATCTTCGCCAGGTTGTAGCCGATGCGCGCGTGATCGATGTGGTGGCGCTCGTTCTCAACAGATGTCACGCCACGACTGTCCTCCGTCTCTGCGCCGGCAAACACCGGCACGTAGTCCTTGTAGGCGTCCATCATCGCGAGCATGCCGCAATCACGGAACAAGGCGAAGGTGTGGGCTTCGTCACTATTAGGTCCTTTGAATTTTCGCGCGAGTACCGCGTTGATCCGGGCAATGGCCGATGACGAATCCCAATAGTCTTCGAGCAATTCACCATCACAGGCGGGAAACGCGTTACGCAGCAACAACCCGGTCACCACCTGAACCACGTTGCGTAACCCTAGCAGCGCCACCGCCTGCTGCACAGACGTCGCCTTACTACGCAACCCGTAAAATGGGGAATTCACGGTTTGCAGCATCGCGGCTGAAAGACTGGCATCGCCGCCGATCAGGATGCCGATTTTCCGAAAATCCGGGTCGTCCCCACGCATCTCCTGCATCACTTTGGTGAGTATCGCGGGGCAAGGTGGAATACAGATGTCCGACAGCACTTGCCGAGCCTCATCATCCATTGCGCTATCCAGTTCCATGGCTTCCATCCGCGAGTTCCTTCATGAGTTTGCGCTGTCTGATGGCGCGTGGTTCAAGGTGCCGAGGGCGGTGTCGCTCCGCAGCGCCAAGGGTTTATCTTCACAATCCGGCGCGACATCATGAACCGAGAGATCCAGAACTCCGCGCAGGAACTTACTTTCAAATTCTTCGGCTGGCATCGGCTTACCGAACAGATAGCCTTGCGCTTCTTCACATCCGAGATGTCGCAGCAGGGCCAGTTGTTCCGGCGTCTCGACACCTTCGGCGATCACACGCAGCCGCAGGCTGTGGGCCATGGCGATAATGGCCGTGGTGATCGCGGCATCGTCTGTGTCTTGCGGTATATCCTTGATGAAGGAGCGGTCGATCTTGACGTGATCTATCGGGAACCGCTTGAGATAACTCAGTGACGAATATCCCGTGCCAAAATCGTCAATAGCGAGCCGGATGCCATACGCCTTGAGCTTGTGCAGCACGCCTGCCGCGTGTTCGGCATTGTTCATCATCAGGCTTTCGGTAATTTCGAGTTCCAGCAGATCCGGCGCGATCCCCGACTCCTGCAACGCACTCACC
>VFLF01000374.1 GCA_009885185.1 Nitrosomonadales bacterium
CGTTTCGCCGTCAGCCGCAATCACGTTCACGCCTATGGCCACATCGACGTCGCCGCAAAACAAATCCAGATCGCGCGCCCTGCGCAGCGTTTCCTCCATGTCGGGGCACTGCGCCACGGCAGAGGTTCGCGCCGCTGCCGCGGTAATCACATCACAAAACGCGCCGAGCTGCACCGCGCCGAGCGCACCACCCCGGTTGGCCATTTGCAGCGCCAGCCGCAGCCGTGAATATTGCGCGCTCACCGCGCGATTGACTTCCTCCCACTTGCCGGCGGTCGCATTAAAGCCGGCGGCGCGCCAAGCGCGCCCACAGGCCGCCACACCCGACAGCAACTCCGAAACCTGTACGGCATTGAGCGGCGTTTCGCTGGACAGCGTGGCGACGCAATCGATGGTTTCGTCGATGCCCGCCATGGCCTGCGGTGCATCGGGAACCGGCCGATCAGCGGAGGGTGCGAGGGTATCAGCCGCCCTGCCCGCATCCAATTGCGGTTCGACACGCAGCGCCGGGCCCGTGTCGGCAGCGGCCGTTTCAACCAGCAGCACATCCTGATGGGTTTCGCTGAATGCTTCTCCCAGCCGCTGCCGCAACTGTCGCTCCTGATACCAGTTGTATGCCAGCACGCCGCCTATCACCACGACGCCAATCACCAGCAGGCTCAGTTGAAGTTCGCTCACGCCGGCGCCGCCATCGTCAACCTCACGCCGCCTCGGACAACTTCATGGCTTCCTCGATATCCACCGCCACCACGCGCGACACGCCGGCTTCCTGCATGGTGATGCCCAGCAACTGGTTGGCGATTTCCATTGTGATCTTGTTGTGGCTGATGAACAGGAATTGCGAGCCCGCAGACATTTTTTTCACCAGTTCGCAAAAACGTTCGGTGTTGTGATCGTCGAGCGGCGCATCCACCTCGTCCAGCAAACAGAACGGCGCGGGGTTCAGCTGAAAGATCGCAAACACCAATGACAACGCCGTCAGGGCCTTCTCTCCACCCGAGAGCAGATGGATAGTGCTGTTTTTCTTGCCCGGGGGCTGCGCCATGACATGCACGCCGCAATCAAGAATCTCCTCGCCTGTCAGTGTCAGTTTCGCCTGCCCGCCGCCAAACAGCGCGGGGAACATTTCGCTGAAATGGCGATTCACTTCATCAAAGGTGGTTTGCAGGCGTTCGCGCGTTTCGCGGTCGATGCGTCTAATGGCGTCTTCCAGCGTGGCCATGGCTTCCGTCAAATCGCGCGATTGCGCATCCAGGTAGTCGCGCCGCTCCTGGGCCACTTTCAATTCCTCCAACGCCGCCAAATTCACCGCGCCGAGCGCTCGTACTTCTTCGCCAAGGCGATTGATTTCGGATTGCAGCGCATTGGAGCGCGTCCCCTTTTCCAGCAGGGCCGCGAGTTCTTCTTCATCGGCGCCGGCTTCGAGCAACTGCTGCGCGTATTGTTCTTCGGTGAGGCGCGCCTCCTGTTCTTTCAGCCGTACTTCGGCGATGCGATCACGCAGCGGCGCGAGTTTTTGTTCGACCGTCAGCCGCTCCTGCTCCACCGCGCGCAACTGCGTTTCCATGCCCTCCAAGGCATCGCGCGCCACCGCCAGTGCCTGTTCACGCGTCACGCGCGTTTCGAGCATGGCCTGTAATTGTGACTGCCACGGCGTTTCATCAAATCCGGAAAGATCTGTTTCAGCGTCACTGATGCTGCTTTCAATCGACGAAATGGAAGCCGTCAGGCGCTGGAGAGAATTATCTATGTCATTGATTTTATTCATTATTGTTTTTTGGCCATACAAGGCTTCCTGATGCCCCTGGCGCGCCTGCTCCAGCGTTTGGCGCTGGGCATTCAGCGCGGATTCAGCAGCGCGATACGCCTCCACAGAGTGCTCGACCTGTGAGGTCACCTCGTCACGCTGCGCCTGCAATTGCCGCAACGATGTGTCCGCCGCGGCGCGCGTCGCGGTTTCCGCGGCGGCGAGAGCGATGATCTCGGCGATCTCGGCGGCAATCTGCTCGCCGCGCTGCGTCGCGCGTTGCGCCTGCTCGGACAAACGCATGGAATCCATTTGCACGCCATGCAATTGCTGCTGCAAGGCACCCGCACCATCACGCAGTTCAGTGGCCTCGCTGCGGCAACGTTCAATCGCCTGATCGGCCTGCACAACGGCGGATTTAATGCGCTCCAGCACGGTTTGCTCTTGCAGTAGATCGCTTTCGAGCTTTTCGATTTCACGCTGGCGGGACAACACGCCGTGCAGCTCGCTGTCGGGTGCATGAAAACTCACGCTATGCCGGGTAAACAAGTAACCGCCGGCCGAAACCAGCATTGCCCCCGGCGCGAGTTCCATGCGCCGCGCCATGCCGGTGGCGGTGTCGGGCACGGTGTAGACGTCGTGCAGCCATTCGTTAATCACCGGCGCCAGCCGCGAATCGCGGCAGGTCACTTGGTGCGTGAGCGGCTCCAGTCCGGCGAAGCTTCCAGATGACGGTGACTGCGGCTGCGCGGACGCGGCGCCATTTTGCCTGTCAATCATGGTCAACTTGCCGGGTGGCGCCTGGGTCAGCCAATCGGCCGCGCTGTCGATGCTATCCAGCGCAATGCCGTTCAATCGCTCGCGCAGCACGGCCTCGAGCGCATCTTCCCAGCCCGAGGCAATTTCAATGCCTTGCCACAGGCGCGGCGCTTTATCGAGGTTACGGCTGGCCTGCCAGCCTTCCATGTCGCCCCGGGCAAGCTTGGCCTGCAACTGCGACAGCACATGGATGCGCGCTTCAATGGCGGCGAGTTTTTGCGTTGCCGCGTCCAGTTCGGTCTGGCGTTCCCGCGCGGCCTGCTCCAGCAGCGGCAGCCGGGTTTCCTTATCCTGCAATTGCGCGCGGTGTTCGGCGAGCTGCGCTTCGAGCTCCTGCGCGCGCGCGCCGAGTTGCGTCAGCGCGGCCTCGTCGGGCGCCGGTAGCAGATTACGTTCCTCGGTGAGCCGCGTTTGGCGCTGGGCAAATTGTTCCAGCAAACGCTCGGCATGTTCCGTCCGCGTCTGCTCGACCTGCAACTGCTGCTGCGTGCCAGCCAATGAGCGCTGCAATTCTTCGCGCCGCGCGTAGCTCTCGCGATGCGCTTCTTCGGCCAGCGGCAGCTTTTGCGCTTGCGCGCTGACGTCGGCCTGCGCCGTTACCACGCGTTCGTCGGCGTGTCTGCGCTCCATACGCGCTTCGTCGAGCGCGCGCTGCGCATCCAGCAACTGCGACTGGTTGCCGTCCATTTGCGAGCGCAAGGTCGTAATGTGGTGCTCGATGCGGCCGCGGTTTTCGCGCACATGCGATATCTGCTGTTCGAGGCGCGCCACTTCGGCGTTGGCTTCGTAGAGCACGCCCTGACAGGCGTGCAAGGCGTCGCCCGATTTGTAATGATCGGCACGCAGGGTTTCGAGCCGGTTTTCGGCTTCGCGCAACTTGGCGGTTTCCGCTTCAAGCTCGATGCCTGCTCGCTCGATCTCCCGCGCATGACGGGCGCGGGCGGACGCAGCCTCCTTGCGGCGCGTAAACCACAACAAGCCCTGCAATGTGCCCAGCTCGGCCTGCAACTCATGATACTTTTGCGCCACCTCGGCCTGCGCCTGCAAATGCTCAAGCTGCTTGGTCAGCTCCTGCCGGATGTCATCCACGCGCAGCAGGTTTTCACGCGTGTCACGCAGACGCAATTCGGTTTCGCGGCGGCGCTCGCGGTATTTGGAAACGCCGGCGGCTTCTTCGAGGAACACTCGCAGGTCTTCGGGCTTGGCTTCGATGATGCGCGAAATCATGCCCTGTTCGATAATGGCATAAGCGCGCGCCCCAAGGCCGGTGCCGAGAAATATATCGGTCACGTCACGACGCCGCACCGGCAGGTTGTTGATGTAATACGTCGAGTCGCCATCACGCTCAAGCAGGCGTTTGACGGAAATTTCACCGTAGGACGACCACTGGCCCGCCGCCTTGCCGAGACTGTTATCGAAAATCAGCTCAACGCTGGCGCGATTGACGGGCTTGCGATCGCCGGAGCCGTTAAACAGCACATCCTGCATGGTTTCGCCGCGCAGATGTTTGGCCGACGATTCGCCGAGCACCCAGCGCACCGCATCGATGATGTTCGATTTGCCGCAGCCATTGGGGCCGACGATGCCCACCAACTGGCCGGGCACGGGAATGGCCGTCGGCTCTACAAAGGACTTGAAACCCGCGAGATTGATATGTGTGAGGCGCAATTTGATACTTTGACAGAGGTTATAATCGAGAGGAATCGGAGTGCAACCGGATCCCAAATTTCGCTCGTCATTCTAACTGATTTACCTCTCGCCGATAATGCCAAGCAAGCCTTCCGCCCAGCTCGAAACCTTTCCGAATCCCGCGCCACGCCGTGACTACCGGATTCATATGGAAGTTCCTGAATTTACCTGTCTTTGTCCGAAAACCGGGCAACCGGATTTTGCGACACTGGTGCTGGATTACGTGCCCGACAAGCGCTGTGTCGAGCTGAAAAGTCTGAAACTCTACATGTGGTCTTTCCGCAATCAAGGCGCCTTTCACGAGGCAGTGACCAATCGCATCCTCGACGATCTGGTGCGCGCGCTGGCGCCGCGTTTCATGCGCTTGACCGCGCGCTTTTACGTGCGCGGCGGTATTTTCACCACGGTGGTGGCGCAACACGCCAGGCGCGGATGGAAAGCCGCGTCGCTGCCGGACTACGTGGAAGATACCGGCTCGGCCAGCACGCGTTAAGCGCGTCCTGAGCATGCCTTGTACCGGGTGTGCGCCAAATTCGCTTTATAATCCTCGCCTTGCATGAATTCCGTTTTGCGCGCCGACGGCGCGTCGCGCTCACCTGAAAGTCTCAATTGAATCCCGATCTGGACAAGCTCCAAACCTATCCGTTTCAGAAATTAAGCACGCTGCTGGAAGGCGCAACGCCCAATCCCGACCTGGCGCCCATTTCGCTGTACATCGGCGAACCCAAGCACCCCACGCCCGATTTCATCAAGCGCGCGCTGATCGACAATCTGTCCGGCATGGCTATTTACCCTGCCACTGCCGGCACGGAAGCGCTGCGTACTTCTATTGCGACATGGGCGGGCAAGCGCTATCACGTCACGCTGGATCCCGCCACGCAAGTGATTCCCGTCACCGGCAGCCGCGAGGCGCTGTTTTCGTTTGCGCAGGCGGTGATCGATCCGCGCAAACCCGATCCGGTGGTGGTGTGCCCCAATCCGTTTTACCAGATTTACGAAGGAGCCGCGCTGCTGGC
>VFLF01000449.1 GCA_009885185.1 Nitrosomonadales bacterium
GATTTACATCTGCTCGCACGCTCGCAAGTGGATCCGTATGGCGTGCTGGTGCCATCGAGCATCCCATTCAAGACCATCGATGAACTGGTGAAGTACATGCGCGCCCATCCCGGCAAGGTCACGGTGGGCGGACCGTTCCAGATGGGTGCGCACCGCGTGGCGTGGGAGGCCTTTGCCGAAGCCGCCAAAATCAACGGCAACTGGATTCCGTATAAAGGCGGCGGGCCGGTGTTGACGGCGGTGGCGGGTGGTCACGTCGATGCAGCGGCGACCAATCCGGGCAATGCCAAACACCTGATCGCGGCCGGCAAAGTACGTGTGCTCGCGGTGTCGTCTGAACGACGCCTGGAAGATTTCCCGGATGTGCCTACCTATAAGGAGCGCGGCTGGAACGTGGTGCGCTACCAATGGCGCGGCATCATGGCGCGTCCCGGTATGCCGCAACCGGTCATCGACAAGCTGGTGGCGGCGATCGAGAAAAGTCAGCAAGGGCCGGAATGGAAAGCGTATCTGAGGCAAGTGACGCAACTGGATGGTTTTCAAGGACCAGCTGCGTTCAAGGCGCAACTGATGCAGGACATTCGCGAGATCGAAACCATCAAGAAAAAACTGGGGCTCTGATCCAAGGAAACGTTCATGGAAGTCACTCGTATCCTCGCCAGGTTTCTCGTTTCGCATAAGGTCGCGGATCTGCCAGAGGCAGTGCGCCACGAAGGCGCCCGTTCGCTGCTCAACTGGGTGGGATGCGCAGTGGGTGCATCAAGGCATGAAACGGTCAAGCGCGCGCTGTCGGCGTTGTACGATTTGTCCGGCCCACGTGATGCGTCAATACTGGGCCGACGCGAGCGCGTGGATATTTTCCAGGCGGCGCTGCTCAACGGGGCAACGTCGCATACCTTTGATTTTGACGATACGCACCTCAAAACAGTGATTCATCCGAGCGGCCCGGTACTTTCCGCCATTCTGGCACTGGCGGAGAGGCAACCGGTCAGTGGGCGGGATTTTCTGCACGCGTTTATTCTCGGGGTGGAGGCCGAGTGCCGTATCGGCAATTCGGTTTTCCCCAATCACTACGACGCAGGCTGGCACATTACCGCGACGGCGGGCGTGTTTGGCGCGGCTGCGGCGGCAGGACACCTGCTCAAACTCAGCGAGCAGCAAATGGTCTGGGCGCTCGGCACGGCGGCCACGCAGGCCTGCGGTATCCGCGAAACCTTCGGCACCATGGCCAAACCGCTGCATCCCGGAATTGCTGCGCGCAATGGCTTGCTGGCGGCCTTACTGTCGAAGAAAAACCTCACCAGCGCCGAGCAAGGCATTGAGGGACGCCGGGGGTTTGGCGCGATTTTGTCCACCCGATTCGATCCATCGGCAATTACCGATGGGCTGGGCAGCACATGGGAGATTTCGACCAACAGTTACAAACCCTATGCTTGCGGCGTGGTGATCCATCCAGCCATCGACGGCTGCATACAGTTGCGCAACGAGTACAAACTCAAGCTGGATGAGATAGCCAGCATTCAATTGAAGGTTCATCCTTTGGTGCTTGAACTGACCGGCAGGCGTGCGCCGCTAACCGGGCTGGAGGGAAAATTCAGCGTTTATCATTCCTGCGCGGCGGCGATTTTGCTGGGCGAGGGCGGCGAGGCCGCTTACAGCGACGCCATCGTCCGCAGTCCTGCGGTAATCAGGCTGCGCGATCAGGTTAAGGCGGTGGTTGATTCGAACGTGCGGGAAGACCAGATGCACCTCACCATGACGCTCAAGGATGGTCGCGTTCTACGCAAGCACATTGAACACGCGATGGGCAGCCTTGCTCAGCCCATGAGTGATGCTGACCTCGACACCAAATTTCGCGCGCTGTGTAAGGGGATACTGCCAGTGTCCAAAGCCGGGAAACTGGCTGGTTTGTGCTGGAACGTGGGGAAATTGAAAAGTGCGGCTGAAATTGCACGGGCGTCGGTGCCGAGTGGGAAGGCGAGGCTGCGAGTTGGGAAAAAGTAAATAAGCCGGGTTGAGTTTACTTCTGGTGAATTCTATACTTCGCATAATGTATATTATGTAAAGTACTTAAAAGTCATAACACTTCTTTTAAAACAATATCTTAGGATAATCTCACCGAGCTCATAAAACCCCTATGAATTACCGCCTCTTTCACGAGCCCAAAGTATCCAGATACGCATGCGCCGGGCTGGGTCTGATTGCAAACTATCGGGAAACAGAGGGATATATCGCTGTCAAGGGGCATCGTCACTTTGTACTGCCAGCAGCACAAACCAGCGGCTGACAAACCCATCTGAAAAGGATATCCCGCCATGGCACTCATGCCCGGCGCCGTCTCTGC
>VFLF01000386.1 GCA_009885185.1 Nitrosomonadales bacterium
CGCAGGTGCATGTTGGTGTTGCTCACGCCCACATATTCATCCACCAGCGCCAATAGCCCCAGCATGGCTTCAAGATCATCATTCACATCGCACAAATCATGCAGCGGCGCGCCCAACGCTTTTTCGAGCGTGGCGATTTCTCCCGGTAGCGGCTTGCGCTGTACCGCGAGCAGCGTATGCGGCAGGCCTGCGAGTGTTTTTCCAATGTCGTTCAGCCCGATTTGTTTGTGCAGCACCCACCATTTGCTCTTTTGCTCATGGGGCGCGGTTCCCGCGCGCCACGTCAACGCCAGATAGGGCGGTGGGCCAAGACGAATCAGCCGTTCACGCAGGGCTTCTATCTGTTCAGGCAAAGCGGTCAACGCCAGCGGCGCGGGCAGCGTGCGGCACAGTTCGGCAAAATCGCGGTGCAGCGCGTGTGGCAAGTCGCCGACCAGCATATCCACGGACTTGCCCGTGGGATCCGGCAGCAAGGGTTGCGATTCAGGTGTATCGCCAGCGGGCTCCACCATAATTTGATCAAAGCAGCCGGTGCGCGCCAGCAAGGATTCCAGCTTCGGGTTGGTCACGGACGACACGGACGCGCCGAGAGCTTTGAGCAACGGGACAAAACGCAAAAAAAACAGTTCATCGCCCAGCCCCTGTTCGCGCAGCAGCCGGATGCCGTGGTTGCGCAGATCGGCGGGGAGTTGCGCGTGTAACCACGGCCGGGCTTGGATTTTTGTCAGGCGCACCTCGCGCTGCGTGAAGTGCCGCCAGCCATTGTCGAAATCGCCAGCCGTCAGCAATGCGATTCCAACCAGATACGCGATTTGCGGATCGTCCGGGTGCGCGTCACGAATTTTTTTCAGCGCGGCGAGGCCTTGCTCGGCGGATTCTGTTTCAAACAGCAGATTGCCCAGCGTTAGTTGCAGATTCAGATTGCCGGGATCCAGTGCCGCAGCCTGTTTTGCCGGCGCGCGCGCCGCAGTCAATTGTCCCATCTGCATATACGCTGCCGCCAGCAAACGATGCAGATCCGCGTTGCGCGGGAATTCAGCGATGCCCGCACTGGCGCTCTGGACCGCCTCGGCGAAATTTCCCTGTGCGGTCAGGACTGAAGTCAAATTGATAAAGGCGGTATCGCGTTGCCCGCCGCAGGCCATCGCGCGGCGGTAGCATTGTTCGGCCTCGGGCATGCGGTTTTGCGATTGCAGAATGACGCCCGTATTGAGATGCGCGTTACCGTGATTCGGGTTGGCTTGCAGCGTGCGCTGGTAATGCGCCAGCGCCTGATCGGCATGGCCCTCTCGCTCGGCCAACTTTGCCAGCCCGAACCACGCCGGCGCGTAGGCAGGACGGCGCTCAACGACAGACAAGAATAGCGCTTTGGCTTCGTCCGTTGTGCCGCTGGCGGCGAGCGCATTGGCGACGCCTACCGAAAAGTCAGGATTCGCCGGATCGAGTTTGGCGGCACGCCGGTAGGCGGTTGCCGACTCGCCGTGGTCGCCGGCTTCAAATAAGGCATTGCCTAAATTCCCCCACATGCCGGGATGAGTCGGTTTCAGGGCAGTTGCCTTGCGAAAAAGCGTGACCGCCATGGCGTTTCGACTGGTAGACAGTGCTACTACGCCACGCAGATTCAGCGCGTCCGCATTGCGCGGATCGGCATCCGCCGCGGCAATGTAGTTTTTTTCCGCGGATGCCAGATCACCAGAACGATGATATTGCAACCCTTGCTCAAGCAGTTTGCGGGTGCGGTTTTGTTTGTTCATCAGTGTCCAATGTGCCCGACGTGCATCCGTGGCGGGATATGCCTGGGCCGCACCAAATAGATCTCTTTTGCCGTATCGAAATCGCCAGAGCGATGGCGTCGCAAACCCCATTTGAGGGAGCTACGACCATAATGGTAGGCGCTCATGGAAAACAATGGCTCCCAGCGAACGGAGGAGATTAGTGGCATTTTTATAAAAAATGTTTAAAAACAAATACTTACTGTATTTCCCACGCAACAGCCGCCGAAATTGTTCAACAAACCACACGTAGATGCCGGCATAAATTGTTTTCCCCCAATGAAATTTGTAAAACACTGTTTTTAAAGGAGTTTTTTAGACTGCCGATCCGTTGCAAAAATACGACAAAACCTGCGGCACTTAAGGAATTTTCCAATTTTCTCTTGTCCATGGACTGGCTGCTGAGCGATTATTACTCCGTCCATCAGGACCTCGGTAACTATAACGACGAATTATCAAAGGAGAAGTTAATGAATAACAAGTCTCGTATTGCGCTGGCGATTGCCGCCGCACTCGGTACTGCTGCTATGGGTGCGTCTGCCCAGACGAGCTCCGTGCAAATCGGTGGTAGCTTGAACATGTTCTACTCTATCGCTTCGCCCGGTCACGCCGGCAGCAAAAAGCACGACAACCTGTCGCTGTCCGAGCCGGAATTGTGGGTCCATGGCGAAGAAAAAATTGGCAACATGACGGCATGGTTCCGTTGCACCAGTTCATTTGACCTGATGGGTACCGGTGCCGGGGCGGGCGATGGGCAACTTTGCGGTCGCAACAGCGGCATGGGTTTCAAGGGCAATTTTGGTAATGTCTTTTTCGGCACTTGGGACACCCCGCAAAAGCTGGTTGCCAGCGTTCCCCGCAGCTGGTTTGGCGGCACGGCCTCTCTGACGGGTGGCTTTGCCCGCGTCGTTTTGAACGGCAGCGGTAGCAACACCGGTAACGTCGGTAACACGTTCTGGGAGCGTCGTGCACGTTCGATCAACTACCACAGCCCGAGCTTCAGCGGCTTTGGCTTCAAGGCGATGTATTCCGCCGCCAACGAAGAAACCGCAATTGCTGCGGCCAGCCCGTTGAACCCGCGTACCTTTGGCGCAAGCGTTGATTACAACAATGGTCCGCTGTATGTTGGTTTGGGCTATGAACAGCACAATGACTTTAATCCGGCGCTCACATCGGGGGTAACGGTTGGTCCAGCTGCTAACCAGTATAACGGTGGGGAAGATAAGAACTGGTTGCTGGGCGCGTCCTACACCTTTGGTTTTGGCACGCGCTTGGGCGGTATCGGGAGCCGGTCGACCTATGATGTGACCAACACCACCGATGCGAAGAAAA
>VFLF01000623.1 GCA_009885185.1 Nitrosomonadales bacterium
CGGCAACTGTCTGCTGCGCCAGATGGCAGTGGATGCCGGCGCAGTAGAGACGATCCTGTTTCGCGACGGCAAACTCACCGAGGCATCCGCCAGCAACGTGTTCGTGGTGAAAGACGGCGTGTTGCTGGCCCCGCCGAAAGATAACCGGGTGCTGCCGGGCATTACCTACGACGTGGTGCTGGAGATCGCGCGCGCGCGCGAGTTTGAAGTCGAGGTGCGCGATATTTCCGAGGCCGAAACCCGCAACGCCGATGAAATCTGGGTCACCTCGTCCACCAAGGAAGTGCTGGCCGTGACTACACTCGACGGCAAACCCGTCGGCGATGGCGCGCCGGGCGCCTTGTTCCGCCGCATGCACGCGATCTATCAGGATTTCAAGCGCGACGTGATGCGAAAGTAATAGCAGGGCGCGCGCAACATGGAACCCAGCCTGATTGAATTCCCGTGTGATTTTCCGATCAAGATTATCGGCTACCAGCGCGCAGGCTACGCGCAGTCGATACTCGCCGTGGTGAAGCGCCACGCGCCCGACTACGACGGCGCCGACATGGAAATGCGCCCCAGCAGCAAGGGCAAGTACTTAAGCCTGACCTGCACCATCCACGCCACCTCGCAACCGCAGTTGGATGCGCTGTATCAGGAACTGTGCGATCACCCGATGGTGGTCAAAGTTTTGTAACGGCGAGTGCTGTAGCGCGGCGCGCTTAGCCCAACACGATTTTTTCCAGAATTTTCAGCGCTTCGGCGGCGGTGTAGCGTCCGATCGGCCCGGTGCTGTAGAGCGCGTGCGCCACCGTGCCGTCCGCCTTGACGATAAAACCGGTTGCCTGCAGGCAACGACGTTTGTCTTCCCAGAAAGCGCCGGTGAGCGCGCCGATCTCCGCAGCGCTTGCGCCATACGCGACGGGGAAGGTCAGCGCATGTTCGGCGATAGTTTTTTGCGCCTCGGCTGCGGTATCCACCGACACCGCCACCAGCCGGCAATCGAGTTTTTCAAAATCGGAGAGGCGCGACTGAAAGTCAGCCAACTGCTGACGGCAGTAGGGTCACCAGTGCCCGCGATAAAACAACACTGCGCCGGCATGTCCTGCCCAGTCGCCGGGCAGCGTGAGATTTCCGCCGCCGGCCAGCGGCAAGTTTATGCGCGGAAAGGCGCTGCCGCTATCAAGCCGGACGCCGTTCGAGGAAGTCATGGCACGCGCGAAATGGCGGCGCTAGCGCATCAGGCTTTTTTCGCGGTCTTCGTTTTTGCCTTGGTGCCGGCCGCCGATTTCACGGCCTTGGCGCCCTGGGGGCGTGTATTGCCGTAAGAACTCTTGAAAATCTTGCCGCGTTTGGTGCGTTTATCGCCTTTGCCCATGATGTCGCTCCGAGTCCGTTAAGTCGTGAAAGAGGGCGAATTCTACTCTGTCGCGATCCTTTCTCCAAAAACGGTACCTATGCCGCACCGGGCGCCGACTTGGCGGCATCTTTTATCAGCACCAGCCCGCGCGACCCCAGGCGGTAGCGCCACGTCGCTGGGCGCGTCGGGCAGCAGGCGGCATCGCCGGTGCGGTAGGTGAGCAATTCCACCACCACGGTTTTGTTGAGGATGGTGGCGCGGTTCGCCTCGGCCACGCCGGTTCCACCCACCATCATATGCGCTTGATAGTGCAGCCTGCCATCGCGGCGCATGAACACGGCGAGGTAGCGCCGCTCGTTGTTGTGCTCGCGCGGCCGCAGGGTATAGAGCACGGCCATGTCGTTGCGCGCATCGCCATCGAGGTCGCCCACCACGCGGAAGCGCGCGGCGATAAACTCATCGCTCTTGCTGGCTTGCATGTGGCTTTTGATCCAGCGCTGGATTTCGGCTTCGTCCGCGGCGGCGGACGAGGCGGCCTGCGCACCCGGCAGCAGGGCCACAAGCAGGATCGCCCCCAGCCACCTCACGAAAATAATCATTTAAAACAAATACTTACAGAAATTCCTCGGTCTAGCGCACACGGTAGATTCGCTTGAACTCCGCCGGGAACAGCGTCGGAATGTCGGATTTGGGATGCCGCAGATAGCCGAGAAAATCCGCGCACTGTGGCGCGAGTTTTTCCTTGTTGGCCAGCAAGGCTTTTTTGCTTTCGTCACGCAATTGCAATATCTCGGACTGGTACTTGGCGTAGTTCTTCGTGTATTCCGCCTGATCTCTGGACGCGCGCTTGACGATGGCGGCGAAGCGGTTATCAAGGTCATCGACGATGCGTACATGCCGATTGAACCAATCCTGATAGGCGCCGCTGAAATCTGCCTTTTTCTCCGGCTGCGCCGCGATACAGGCATCGCGCAACACCAGCACGCGCTCATGTTCGTTGAACAGCGTGGCCAGATCAGAAGCATACGAAGATGACTCTGCCGCGCGGGCCGCGCCCGCTGCGCTCATCACGGCGGCAATTCCCCCAAACACCAGGCATTTCTTAAGCGTATTGATTTTCATATCTGCTCACGGCCCACGAAAGGCGGCATTGTGCTACCGTTATCCGCATCGCACAACTTTCAGTCTTCGGCATGGACACCGTCCACCCAACAACGCGCACACCCACATTTGCGCCGACCTTGCGCACGCTGGGTATGGTCGATTATCTCCCGACCTGGCACGCGATGCAGGCGTTTACCGCCCAACGCGACGCGTCCACGCCCGACGAAATCTGGCTGCTGCAACACCCGCCGGTCTACACGCAGGGCCTCGCCGGCAAGCCCGAACACCTGTTGCGCGCCGACACCGGCATCCCCGTGGTGAAAATCGACCGCGGCGGGCAGATCACCTATCACGGCCCCGGCCAGCTCGTAGCCTATCTGCTGCTCGACATGAAACGCCGGCATTTAAGCGTGCGTCCGCTGGTGCGGATGATGGAAACCGCCGTGATAGACTTGCTCGATAGTTACGGCATCAACGCATGCCACCGTGACGACGCACCCGGTGTGTATGTCAAGGATGCAAAAATCGCCGCGCTCGGCCTGCGCGTTAAAAACGGCTGCTGCTACCACGGCCTTGCGCTGAATATCGATATGGACCTGACACCCTTCGACGCCATCAATCCCTGCGGTTACGCAGGGCTGAAAGTCACGCAACTTCGCGATGTGGGCGTCGATGACTCGCTGGCAGCGGTCAGCAACAAACTCGCACACCACCTGTTACACACGTTGGCAAACTGACATGGCCGAACTCGGCGAAAAACAAAAAGGCAAGGCCAAAACCGCACGCATCCCGATCAAGATCGTGCCGCTCGCCGCCGGCGACGCGCTGAAAAAGCCCGACTGGATCCGCGTGCGGCTCACCGACAGCCCGCGCTTTCGCGAGATCAAGCACATCCTGCGCGAACAAAAGCTGCACACCGTGTGCGAAGAAGCCTCGTGCCCGAACATCGGCGAATGCTTCGGCAAAGGCACGGCCACCTTCATGATCTTGGGCGACCTATGCACGCGGCGCTGCCCGTTCTGCGACGTGGGCCACGGCCGCCCACTGCCGCCGGACGCCGAAGAACCCGTGCATCTGGCCGACACCATCGCCGCGCTCAAATTGAAATACGTGGTGATCACCAGCGTCGATCGCGACGACCTGCGCGACGGCGGCGCGGCGCATTTCAAGGAATGCATACGCGAAGTGCGCGCGCGCTCACCTCAAACGCGCATCGAAGTGCTGGTGCCTGATTTTCGCGGCCGGCTCGACATCGCGCTCGATATATTGAGCGAGTCCCCGCCTGACGTGATGAACCACAATCTCGAAACCGTGCCGCGTTTATACAAGCAGGCACGGCCCGGCGCGGATTACAACAACTCACTCATGCTGCTGAAAAAATTCAAGGCGCGTTTCCCGCATATCCCCGCCAAGTCGGGACTGATGGTGGGCCTGGGCGAAACCGACGACGAAATCCTCGACACCATGCGCGACCTGCGCGCGCACGATGTCGATATGCTCACCATCGGCCAGTACCTGCAACCCAGCCTGCATCATCTGCCGGTACTGCGCTATGTTGAACCGGCGGTGTTCGACATGTACGCGGCCAAGGCCGCCGAGATGGGATTCATGCACGCGGCCAGCGGGCCGCTGGTGCGATCCAGCTATCACGCGGACCAGCAGGCGCATGAGGCTGGTGTGGCCTAGTCAATAGACGTTTCAAGTCGATCCGGCCTATAGCGCTCTGATAGAAGATCGGGGATTTTCGTCATTAAAGGCGGGAACCGGCCAATAGCCGTCGTTCAGTCATCAAACAACCAGTGCTTTTGATCGGCTGCTTTCGATAATTCTAACAAGAATACAGATTTTAAAACCAGCGACTGGTACTGGTCGAACAGCCGCCATTCAGAATCTTCCCCGCGGAAAATCCACATTTTCGTTTTGAGTGTCGGCTTGAAAAATATTGTGTGCGGGGTAGCGGCCCTGATGGAAGTTGGCCATTTGGCGAAGCTGACGCTCAACACTAGCAACCATACGATTCGTTAGCGGCCACAACACCTCTTGAATTTCTTCCCACTGCCACAGGAACACGGATCATTACGCCCCACCTTTCTTGGTGCAGCCAGCGACGAAGGATGCAGGGCGGGCAATTCGCGCTTGCCTAGGCTCCTGCACAAGTAGTTGTAAATATCCGCAAACTCCTTAGCAAAGTCGGGATAGGGGGCGAGGAACTGCCAG
>VFLF01000304.1 GCA_009885185.1 Nitrosomonadales bacterium
AGCCGTCGGGCACGGCCTTGGCCACGATCTCGCCGGCGATGAGACCGTTGGCGCCGCCGCGATTGTCGATCACGAACTGCTGACCCATCTGGCGCGACAGTTGCTCGCCCAATGCGCGCATCACGGTGTCCATGGTGCCGCCTGCGGGCTGCGGCACGACCATGCGGATGGGGCGCGTGGGGTAGTTGGATTGTGCGTGCGCCATGTGCGGACACAAAATCAGCAATGCCAGCAACGCGCGCCTCACCCACCCTGTCATACCCGCGAAAGCGGGTATCCATAACACAGTGCCACTTGAGACACAACGCCCCCATCCTACCTTCCCAAAAGGAAGGGGATACCCGCTTTCGCGGGAATGACAAGGTGGTGTAGTCGCTTCGGCTATCACGGCAATCATCTTCTCTCCCTTCGGATTCAGACCTTAGCGCGCCGCCCACCCCGGCAACTTCTTGCATCGTTCCATCCATTTGATGACCGCCGGGTACGGCTCCAGCGCCACCTTCGCCTCGGGCGCGGTTTCGATGTACGGAAAACACGCGGGCTCGGCAATCGTGGGACGGCCCAGTGCGAGCCAGTCATTTTTCTGCAAGTGGTTTTCCATCACATCCAGCGCGACCTTGCCGAACGCCTGTCCGTCTTCCAGCGAGCCGAGCGTCCAGCGTCCCTGTATCACGCCGCGCCGCGCGTACTGAAAGCCGCACTGAATTTCGGTCGCGGCGAGGGCGATCCACTGCATCACCTCGGCCATGCCTGCGGCGTCATTCGGAAACCACGCATCACCGCCATGTTTGCGCGCGATGTACACCAGACACGCCGCCGAATCCCAGATCACTTTGCCGTTATCTTCAATCGCCGGCACTTCGCCGCGCGGATTGATTTTCAGAAACGCCGCGCCCTTGTGCTCTTTATTTTTCAGATCGACGATCACCACTTCATGCGGCACTTTCAGCAGCGACAACAAAATGCGCAGCTTGTAGGAATTGCCCGATACGGTGCCGAGATACGCTTTCATGTCATTCTCCGTTGTTATATAAGTAATTGTTTTTAAACGATTATTTATTATACACTAAGACTACGCGCCACATAGAAACGGCAGCGCCTCACCGATGGAGGTGTTCAACACCACATCGGCGATGTCATCAAACTGCGTCGGCTGCGCATTCAGTATCACCAGCCGCGCACCAGCCTGCTTGGCCAGCGGCACCGCGCCCGCCACCGGATACACCTGCAGCGTGCTGCCCACCGCAAGCAGCACGTCGGCCTCGCGCGCGACCTGCATCGCGCGGTCGATCACGTCGGGCACCAAGGCCTGACCAAACGAAATGGTGTCGCTTTTCAGAATGCCGCCGCAGGTGTCGCACGCCGGATCGAGCTCGCCCGCGCGCACGCGCTCCAGCGCCACCTGCATGTCGTCACGCCAGCCGCACGACAGGCACATCACCTTGCGCAGCGTGCCGTGAACTTCAATCACTTTTTCGGCGGGGATGCCCGCGCGCTGATGCAGGCCGTCGATGTTCTGCGTAATCAGCGCGTGCAGCTTGCCGCGCTTGTCCAGTTCGGCCAGCGCGAGATGGCCGTTATTCGGCTTGGCCGTCCACGCCGGGCTTTCGAGACGGTTTTGCCATGACAGTTTGCGCACCTCGGGATCGGCCACGTAGTAGCGGATGTCCGACATTTTTTCGGCCAGCGGATTTTTCGTCCACACGCCCTGCGGCCCGCGAAAATCGGGAATACCGGAGTCAGTGGATATGCCCGCGCCGGTGAGCGCCACCACGCGCTTTGCGCCGGCGATCCAGCCGCGAACCTGGTCTATGGGCGTAGTCATGGCAGGCCTTGTGTTGATCAAACCCGGCGCTTACTTGCGCCAGCCGTTGCCGCCGTCGATGTTAATCACCTGACCGCTGATGTACGATGCGCGTGACGAGGCGAGAAAAGCGGCTACGTCGCCGATTTCTTCCGGCTTGCCGGCGCGCCCGAACGGCAACGATTTGACGCGCTCGCGCAGCAACTCCTCCCACCGCGCGGCATCACCCAGCTTGGTCTGCGCATCGGTTTTCAGCAGCGTGACCAGACGATCGGTTTGGGTCATGCCCGGATTGATCGCCACCACGCGCACGCCGTGATCGGGGCCTTCCGCACCGAGCGCGCGGGTGAAAGCCATCAAACCGGCATTGGCCGCGGCGCCGGCGATATAGCCCGCGCTCGGGCGATCCCCCGCCATGCCGATGATGTTGACGATGACGCCGGATTTGCGCGCACACATGCGGCCATAAATCTCGCGCGTCAGGTTAATGTAGCCGAACACCTTGAGATCCCACGCCTTGCGCCATTTTTCTTCGTCGATGGCAGCGATGCTGCCGCCGGGAATCGCTCCCGCGTTGTTGACCAGCACATCGATGTCGCCGCAGGCCTGCGCCAGCTTGCGCGCATCCGCCGACGCCGACAGATCCACCGCGTGACACGTCACCGTGACCTTGTGCGCGGCGGTAATTTTCGCCTTGGCCGCATCGAGATCAGCCGCGTTGCGCGCGGCGATATGGATATGACACCCCTCCGCGGCAAACGACATGGCCGTCGCCAGCCCGATGCCTTTTGATCCACCCGTAATCAGAACGCTTTTGCCTTTAAGATTCAGATCCATGTTGGTCTCGCTCCTTGGGTTGCGGTGTTTGCGCCACTGTCCTATTACTGTATCGATGCAATGCTGCAAATGATTTTAGCAGACTACCCCTTGGCACCCTCACAGCCGCTTTACATTCGCCGCGTCTCCCCTTAGTGTTCCACCTCCGCAATCAAGGAGACCCTCACGATGACACCCCAAGAAAAAGCCGCGATCCTCGCCACGTTGCCCGTACGCCCCGACGAAAACCCGTTTGCCGTCACCATCGGCGGCTTTTATCGCCGCTGGTTCAATCTGGTGGACGACTTGCAGGCGTTGCTCGACACCGTGGCCACGATCAAAAGCACCGAAGACGAAGACTGGGTGCCCGCGTGGAGCGCGGTGGCTGAACGCTTTGAAACCCAAGCCAACGCCGCACTCGCGCGCGGCGACAAAGCCAATGCCCGCAAAAATTTCCTCGAAGCCAAAACCTTTTACTCGCTGGCGAGATTCCCCGCGCCGTATCACTCCGGCTCGGCGATCTGCCCGCCCGACATGAGCCCGATCAAGGCGCAGTCGTATCAAAAATATCTCGACTGCTTTCACAAAGCCACCGCGCTGCGCGACGAGGCGCAGGAAGTATTGAAAGTCCGGCGCGATGGCAAGGAAGCCGTCGGTTATCTGCGTTTGCCCAAAGGCGCCTCCGCCAAAAACAAAGTGCCCGCCGTGCTGGTGATGTGCGGCGGCGACATGTACAAGGAAGACCGCGAAAAATACGCCGATGGCGCCACCAAGGAAGGCATGGCCGCACTCGTGGTCGATGCGCCCGGCACCGGGCAAACCAGCTTTGCACATTCGCCCGAAGCCATCGTCGCCTGGAAGGCCGCACTAGACGCACTGCAAGCGCGCCCCGAAATCGACGGCAACCGCCTCGGCGCATTCGGCGTCTCCCGCGGCGGCCTGTGGGTCATGCGCCTGGGCGCGTTGGATAAACGCATCAAGGGCCTGATCTCCTGCGCCCCCGGCGGCGTGGGCTACTGGGGCACCGACGAAGAGCGCGCGGAAATCCGCCGCGCCGCGTTCGAGCGTTACAAAACCAACTGGTTCGGCCCGCGCGGCAGTAAACCCGAACCCAAGGAAATGACCGAAGAAGATCAACGCACGGAATTCATGCGCTGGTCTTTGAAAGACAACGGCTTGCTCGACAACCTGACCATGCCGATGTTTCTGGTCAACGGCAAAGTCGATCACCTCACCCCCATCGGCAATCTTTACATGGCGCTGGAAAGCGGGCCACCCACAGGCCGCGTGGCGCGGGTGTACCCGGATGACGGCCACATCGCCGCCCGCAATGAGCGCGAGTGGGGACCGGCGGCATGGAAGTGGCTGGCGGGAGTGTTGATGGAAGGCATGAAACCCGCCGCGGCTGCAAAGCCCTCAAAGTCAGCCAAGTCAGCCAAGTCAGCCAAGTCAGCCAAGTCAGCAAAAAAACG
>VFLF01000053.1 GCA_009885185.1 Nitrosomonadales bacterium
ACCGTGTCCAGCCGGATACTGACACGACCGGGGCCGCTGGGCATCGCCTGCATGGCGTTGGTGGCCAGGTTGATGAGAGCCTGTTGAATTTGCGTGGTATCCGCCAGCAGGGGTGGCACATCGGTCGCGCAGTACATCTCCAGACTCAGGCGTGCCGGCAAGGTGGCACGCAGCAGGTTCGCGGTTTGTTCCAAAACCGGGGGCAGGTTGATCAACGTGCGCGTAGTGGGCTGGCGGCGGCTGAAGGCGAGGATCTGCCGCACCAGATCTCGCGCGCGCATGCCGGCCATTTTAATCTGCTCCAGGCTCACCAGCGCATCCGGTACGTCACGCGCGTCCTGCTGCGCCAGTTCGGTGTTGCCGAGGATGATGGCGATGATGTTATTGAAGTCGTGCGCAATGCCGCCGGCGAGGGTGCCGATCGCCTCCATCTTCTGCGATTCGCGCAGTTGCGCTTCGAGCGAGATGCGTGCCGCCTCGGCTTGCTTGCGCTCGGTGATGTCCTCGACTATGCGGATGAAATACAGCGGCTTGCCGGCCGCATCGCGCACCAGTGATACGGTGCGTGCGAACCAGACCGATGATCCGTCCTTGCGGACGTATAAGCGTTCCTATGAAAACGAGCCGATGTCGCCACGCAGCATCTTGTCCCGGTACTTGCCCCGACCCGCCCCTTCGTGGTCGGGATGCAGAATGTCCGTGGTTGTCAGCTGCAGCAACTCAACTTCCGTATAGCCGAGCAAGTCACACAGCTTGCGGTTGACGTGCAGGATGCGGTCGGTGTTACTGTCGGTGTGTAGGATGCCGACCGGCGCGTTGTCAAAGGTCGCGCGATAGCGCTCGGCAACCTCTTTGCGCTCGGTAATGTCTTCCGACACGCCCACGAAGTACAGCGGATCGCCCTGTTCGTTGCGCGCGAGGGAAAGTGTGCGCACTGCCCAGAATACGCTGCCGTCCTTGCGTACAAAGCGCCGCTCGCCGGTCACGCTGTCAATTTTCCCGCTCAACAGATCCTGGCGCTGCGCATCGGTCGCCGCAGCGTCTTCAGGATAGCCGATGTCGTGGGCGGACATGCCTTGCAACTCTTGCCGCGAGTACCCCGTCATTTCGGCGAACTTGCGATTTACCGCCATAAAACGGCGGTCAAGATCAGCCAGCACCATTCCCACTTCAGCTTGCTCAAAGGTGATGCGAAAGCGTGCCTCGCTTTCTTTTGCCGCGGCCTGCGCCTGCTTGAGCGCGGTAATATCCTGCAGAATGACGGATGCGCCGGTGATTTTTCCGGCACCGTCTCTGATCGGAGAAATGCTGGACCAGACATCGATCACCCGGCCATCCCGGGTAATGCGATCGGACTGATGCGCAATCACCTCGCCGCGCAGTAGACGGGCATTGTTTTCAAGCAGTTCGGGGGGGCGGGTTGGCGACACGGTGGAAGCGATGTGTTTTCCGATGACCTCCACGGCAGTGCGGCCAAACATTTTTTCCGCGCCGGCGTTCCACGACAGTATCGTTCCGTCAAGCGTGCGGCTGTAGATGGCATCGTTCGAGTGCTCGATGATCGCCGCCAGCCGGGCACGCTCGGCTTCGACCCGCTTGCGCTCGGTGATATCACGGAAAATAAGCGCGACGGCGATGCTGGTTCCTGACGTATCGCGGATCGGAGCGGCATTGATGGCCACATCGATCAGGCGCCCGTCCTTGGCGAGCCTGGCCGATTCGTACGTGCGCGCACGAAAGCCGGATCCCGCCTCTTGGCCTATTCTCAATTCGCTGTGCAGCTCCGGCGGCACAATCGCATTGATATGGCGTCCGATCATCTCCGCGGCGCTATAGCCGAACAGCGCTTCGGCGCCGCGATTCCAGGTGATTACCGTGCCCTCGAGATCGCGACTGAGGATGGCATCGGTCGAGGCATCGACGATAGCCGCAAGACGGGTGTGCTCGGCTTCGATTTGCTTGCGCTGGGTGATGTCGATCACATTGCCGATTAACCCCGCAACACTGCCGTCAGCGTGCGTGAAAGTCGCCTTGTAGTGGATGGCGTCACGGCGCCGCCCGTCGGGCAGCGCGGCGGACGATTCGTAGGTCTGGGTTCCCGGGTGATCCCACAGTTCCTGATCCTTTTTTTCCCTGAAATCCGCGAGTTCAGGATTGTCGGGGTAGAGTTCGCGCACGGTTTTACCGACGAGTGCATCCCTGCTCACGCCAAAATATTTTTCCCACGCCCGGTTGACGCCCATATAGCGTCCATCCGTGCCCTTGTAGAACACCGGGTTCGGCAACACTTCGATGAGTTCCTGCGTCATGCGCTGCGCCGCGGCGAGGCGGGCCTCGCTATGGCGCAGGTCGTCGGTGATGTTTGCGGCAAGCGCCACGGCGCGCTCGCGTGTGGCCGCAAGCGATCGTATGAGCCCGTACAACAGAAAACTAATGACGGCCCCGCCGCAGAACACCAGCCATGGCAACCAGCGGTCGAAGGCGGGAATAAACGTCTGGCGCGCGCTGAAATAAACATTCCATCGGCGTCCGCCCACCGTCAAGTCCAGTTCGCTTGTCATGCCCGCGGGCTGGCCAACCGGCAATGAAGAAGAGGAGGCCGTCTTAAGCAGACGGTTGCTGTCGAACATCAGATTCCCCGCCGAGGGTGGCGGCGACGCAGTGGTGGCATCCTGGAATCCGGCGTCGTGAATGCGGACATGCAAATTTTGCAGGAAGGGTTCGCTCAATATCCCGCGCATCAGGTCGATCACCACAAACGACGCACTGACCATGCCGGTGAACGCGTCGCGGCGTTGTGCCACGGTAGCCAGCGGCGCACCCTTGCGATAGAGCGGCAAACGCACCGCGAATCCCGGGTGCCGGCTCGGATCGAGTGCCAGCGCGATGCTGCCGGATGCCATGATCTGACCCGAATCCCGTATCCGCTCAAGCGACGCAAGCCGCACTGCGTCGCCGCCAAGATCAAGACCGAGCGCCGCTTCGTTCCCGGCCATGGGTTCGACATACTGCACGATGACATACTCCGCACGAACGCTAGGTGGCTTGACCGCGAAGTCCGGATAACCCGCGGGCGCCACGGTGGTGTCATTGCGCACCATCGTTTCGAACGCTTTTAATTGCGCCGCGGTGACGTGTTGGCTGTAGTGTATGACCTGAATGCCGGGATAGCGGTGCGGCAGATCAAGGCCCGCGATATAGTGCTGGAATTCGTCCCGTTCGACCGAATGCGATGCCTCAAACAGCCCCTTGACGCCGTACAGCACGTCGGAATACGCCAGCAGACGCGATTGTATGGCATCCCGCGCGTCAGAGGCCGCGTTTTCGAATTTTAGCCTGACCTCGCGTTGCGCCATGTTTGAGTACCAAACGGCAGCGGCGACGGACAGTATCAAGCCGAGCGCGAGAATCATGTGCGCCGACGCAGCACGGCTGACGAAGAGCGCTAATCCTGACGGCTTGCTTGAGCGGGGCAAAACTGAACTCATCGACGCCTTGTATAATTCTCAAACTGCCTGGGTGTTGGAGAGTATGGCTGTATGGGTGTGCCGGCATCGGACAGTCCCGATTTCCCGACACCGTGCAGCCGGCAGAAACACTGTCATTATACTGAGTCGCCCGTTTACTCAAGCCGGGAAGATGCCGGGATTAGGCGGGTATACAGGGGTCAATTCGAACGATTCAGTCAGGGCCAGTTTGAGTGTGTGCCCGAGCGAACCGTCGTAGGGAGGGGCAGAAAATCACGCCGGACCTGCTTTCGAAGCCGGGACTGAACAGGATGACACGGTCGGTACTGCTGCTGACGATGATCGGATGGTGCGCGGGCGTGAGCGCGGCGGCGCCGGGCTATCCGCACAGGCCCGTGCGCGTCATCGTGTCGGTGGCCGCGGGCGGCGGCACCGACACCGTGGGCCGTTCGCTGGCGCAGAAGATGACCGAGCGCCTCGGCCAGCAATTTGTCATTGACAACCGGCCCGGCGGCGGCGGCAGTATCGCGGTGGAGCTCACCGCGCGCGCGAATCCCGATGGTCACACACTGCTGTTCTCATCGAGCACGTTTGTCACCAACCAATTGCTCTACAAGGTCGGCTACGACGCGCTGCGTGATCTGGCGCCGGTGAGTCTGGCGAGTGAAAACCCGTACGTATTCGCCGTCAATGCCGGCGTGCCCGCCAAAACGATGCCCGCGTTCATTGCGCTTGCCAAGGCCAAGCCGCGCGGCTTTAACTACGCTTCGTCCGGTAAGGGCAGCCTGTTGCATCTGACGGCGGAGCTGGTGAGTGCCGCCGCCGGAATCGAGATGGTGCATATCCCGTACAAAGGCATGGCGCTGGCGTTCCCCGACATTATTTCGGGGCAGGTGCATGTGGCGATATCGAGCGCGCTGACTATGCTGCCGCACCTGCGCGGCGGGCGCGTGCATGCGCTGGGCGTTACCAGCCGCAAGCGCATGCCCGCGCTGCCGGAGGTGCCCACCATTGAAGAAGCCGGCTATGCCGGCTTCGAGGTGACGCAGTGGTACGGCATGATGGCCCCGGCGCAAACGCCGCGCGCGCTACGGCTGACGCTGCAACAGGAGATGGCGCGCGCCCTGCAACTGCCCGATGTGCGCGCACGTCTCACTGCCGAGGGCGCGGAGCCGGTGGGCAACACGCCCGACGAATTCGCCGCGCGGCTCAAGGACGAATTTGCCAAGTGGGCGAAGACGATCAAGACCGCCGGGATACGCGTCGATTAGCGCGGATTATCGCGAACAGACGTTACTGCACTTTCCCCAGGAAATCCATCTTGCCGATTTCCACGCCGCCGTGGCGCAGCAGGTTGTACGCCGTGGCGACATGGAAATAAAAATTCGGCAGCACCCACGAATTCAGATAATCGAGGCCCTTGAAGTTGAAGGTGTTGCTGCCGGCGGTCAGGGTAATCGCTTTGTCTTCACTGCCGTCGATTTGCGCGGGGGTGAGCGTTTGCAGAAAATCAATGGCCTTGCGCAGGCGCGCCTTGAGTTCGGGCAGGGTTTTTTCGTTGTCTTCAAACTTCGGAATGTCGATGCCGGCCAGCCGCGCGCCGGCGCCTTTGGACATATCGGTGGCAATGCGGATCTGCCGCTCAAAGGTAAACATATCGGGGAACAGGCGCGCTTCGACGAATGCGGCATCATCGATCTTGCGCGCGGCGGCGTGGGCGATGGCTTTGTCGAGGATGGCTTCGAGGTTGCCCAGTGATTTCATCATCGGCGGAATCGAAGCGTTGTACATGGAAATGTTCATGGTGATCCTGTGAGGTGGTTATGCTTCGCGGTGTCGCGGTTGAGCGGCGCAATTATATTCGTTACAGTGTGACTCTCCCATGATGTCAGGCCCCAGAGGGGGAATTGACGTAACTATTTGTTTTTATTTAATATTTTATTCGGGGCTTATATGTCTCAGCAGGATTTCAGCGAACACCGCGTGATGCTGTCGAACAGTGTCACCGACTTTGCGCGCGGTATGGATCTCGCGCGCGTGCGCAAGTTGCGCGAGAGCCAAGGCCATGGCGAATGCGACCGCGCGGCATGGAAGCGGATGGCGGAACTCGGCTGGCTGGGTGTGCTGGTGCCCGAGCAATATGGCGGCATGGGCATGAAGCTTGCCGACATGGCCATCGTCGCGCAGGGCCTTGCGCGCGCACTGGTGCCGGAGCCGCTGACCGCGGTTGCCGTGATGGCGGCGCGCGTGCTTGCCGACAGCAGCAATCATGCGTTAAAACAAGAGCTGCTCGAAGGCCTGGTGTCGGGCGACGTGCTGCCCGCCGTGGCGTGGCAGGAGGAAGCCGGCACGCTGGACGCCGGCAACATCAAAGCACAAGCCACGCCGTTCGAGGGCGGATTTCGCGTGAACGGTGGCAAACGGTTCATTGTCGGCGCGACAGTTGCCGACGGCTATATCGTTTCCGCCAATTCAGCGGCAGGGATGCAACTGCTATGGGTGCCGCGCGACGCGGCGGGCGCGGTCCTCGCGTTCGATACGCTGGCTGATGGCCGGCAATCGGGCACGCTGACCTTATCCGACGTGAGCGTTCCGAAAGTGAACATCATTAACACGGGTGCCGCGGCAGCCGAATCACTGGCGCGTGCCATCGATCACACTGCGACGATTGCCAGCGCGGAGTTGTGCGGCATCATGACACGCTCGCTCGAAATCACCCTTGAGTATCTGAAAATCCGCGTGCAGTTCGGCAAGCCCATTGGCAGCTTTCAGGTGCTGCAACACCGTGCGGTTGATTTGTATATTCAGCAGGAACTCTCCAGCGCGGTACTCGCCGATTGCCTCGCCGTGCTTGACGGCGAACCTGAGGCCAAAACACGCGCCGCTGCCGCCAGCCGCGTCAAGGCGCGCTGCACCGATGCCGCGCTGTTGATTACGCGCCAGGCGATTCAGATGCACGGCGCGATTGGTTTCACCGAAGATTGCGACGTGGGCCTTTACGTCAAGCGCGCGATGACGCTGGCCGCGTGGCTCGGCAACGGCACGGCGCACCGGCGGCGCTACGCTCGAACTGAAATACTCACCGTAACAACGGGAGTCGCGGCATGAACCCCTTCAACGCCATGACTGACGAGGCTTTTCGCGCCGAGGCGCGCGCGTTTTTCGAAAACGACTATCCGGCGGAACTGCGTTTCATGCCGCGTCGCCTGACCTGGGAGGAGAGCAAGCCGTGGTGGCTGACGCTCTCTAAAAAAGGCTGGCTCGCGCCGAATTGGCCGGTGGAGCACGGCGGCATGGGGCTGGACCCCGCCAAGCTGATTATCTACTGGGAAGAAACCGAACGCGCCGGCATCGGCCGCATGCCCGATCAGGGTGTGACCATGGTGGGGCCGACACTGATACGCTTCGGCAACGACGCGCAGCGCGCGCAGTACCTGCCGAAGATACTCGCCGGTGACAACGTGTGGTGCCAGGGCTACTCGGAGCCGAACGCGGGCAGTGATCTGGCCAGCCTGCGCACCGAGGCCGTGCTCGATGGCGACGAATACGTCATCAACGGCAGCAAAATCTGGACCTCGATGGCGCATCACGCCACGCACATTTACGTGCTGGTGCGCACCGACAAAAACGTCAAGCAGCAGCGCGGCATCAGTTTTTTGCTGGTGGACATGAAAACGCCGGGCATAACGCTGCGCACGATTCGCAATATCGCGGGCAGCGAGGAATTCTGCCAGGTGTTTTTCGACAACGTGCGCACGCACAAAGACAACCTCGTCGGCAAACTGAACGAAGGTTGGACCATCGCCAAGGGCCTGCTCACCTTCGAGCGCCTCAACATCGGCAGCCCGCGTCGCCCCTTGCAGGCGTTCGAGCAACTCGACCCGCTGGCGCGCGCGCAGGGCTTGTTTAACGATCAGGGTTTCGTCGATCGCTATACACAATTGAAAATGGATTTGAACGATCTGGGTTCGCTCTACCAGCGCTACGTCGATAAAGCGCGGCGCGGCGAAGCGCTCGGACCGGATATCTCCATGCTCAAGGTGTTCGCCATGGACACCTATCAAAAACTCGCCGAGTTGCTGCTGGAAGCGGGCGCCGAGTACGGCGCGTTTGCCGATGAGGTAACGCTCGGCGGCGAGAAAGTGGATTTGATGTCACAGTTCTACACCTCGCGCCCTGGCACCATCTACGGCGGCTCGAACGAGATTCAGCGCAATATTTTGTCGAAATACGTGTTGCAATTGCCCTCGTAACCACTCCCTCCCTTGCGAAGCGGGGGAGGGTTGGGGAGGGGGCGACGCCGCGCAAAAATTTACAGAAAATAGAATCCATCATGCCCAGAAAAATCATCCACACTGACCACGCCCCCAAAGCCATCGGAACCTACTCGCAAGCCGTGCGTGTAGACAACACGGTTTACTGCTCCGGCCAGATCGGTCTCGACCCCAAAACCATGCAGATGGTTGACGGCATCGACGCGCAGATACGCCGCGTATTTGACAACCTCAAAGCCGTCGCCGAAGCCGCGGGAGGCAGCCTGAATGACGCCGTGCGCTTCACTGTTTACCTCACCGATCTCAAGCACTTCGCCAAGGTGAACGAGATCATGGCGACGTATCTCACCGAACCCTACCCCGCACGCGCGGCAGTGGGCGTGGCGAGCCTGCCGCGCGACGCGCTGGTGGAGATTGATGCCATTCTTGTGCTGCAGGATTGAGGATCGAGGATTGCGGATTGAGAGACCAACGGGATGCCAAGCATGGCGCGCAAACCAGGTAACGTAAGCGCGCCAGAGGCCGCGACCAGCGCTCAATCCTCAATCCTCAATCCTAAATCTTCTCTGGCAGGCTTAAGCAAAGGCACTCTCGACAAACTCGCCAGGCTCAACATCGCCAGCAAGTTCGATCTGGTGTTGCATCTGCCGCTGCGCTACGACGATGAAACGCATTTGTATCCGGTGAAGGACGCGCCCACCGGGCGCGAGGTGCTGATTGAGGCCGTGGTGACGGAATGCGACATCAAGTACCGCCCGCGCCGCCAGTTGGTATGCCATCTCGAAGACGGCAGCGGCACGGTGACAATGCGGTTTTTCAGTTTCTACGGCAGCCAGGTCAAGCATTTCGCCGCAGGTACGCGCATCCGCGCCTTCGGTGAAATCCGTCAGGGTTTTTTTGGCGCGGAGATGGTGCATCCGCGTTACCGCGTGGTCGAACCCGGCACGCCGGTGGCCGAGGCGCTGACGCCGGTGTATCCCGCCACTGCCGGCATGGGGCAGGACACGCTGCGCAAACTGATTGCGCGCGCGCTGGCCTCTGAAAAACTCGACGACACGCTACCCGGCGCGTTGCTGAAAAAGGTAAGGCTGCCGCCATTTCGCGAGGCCGTGCGTTTGCTGCACAACCCGCCGCCGGATGTGTCGCAGGATGATCTGCAAACGCGCGAGCACCCCGCGTGGCGACGCGTGAAATTCGACGAGCTGCTGGCGCAACAACTGTCGATGCGCCTGCATCAGCAAAAACGGCGCGGCGTGGGCGCGCCCGCCCTGCAACCCAAGGGCACGCTGGTCAGCCGCCTGCTGAAAGCCCTGCCGTTTCAGTTGACGCAGGCGCAGCAGCGCGCCGTCGCGCAGATACGAGAAGACCTGTCGAAGCCGCATCCGATGCAGCGCCTGTTGCAGGGCGATGTCGGCAGCGGCAAAACCGTGGTGGCCGCGATTGCCGCCTTGCAGTGCGTGGAAAATAAATTTCAGGTGGCGCTGATGGCGCCGACCGAAATTTTGGCCGAGCAGCACTACCGCAAGTTTTCCAGTTGGCTGGCGCCGCTGGGCATCGAGGTGGCGTGGCTCTCGGGAAGCACTAAAAAAAGTGATAAAAAACAAATACTTAAAAAAATAGCCGCAGGGGATGTCCCGGTGGTGGTGGGCACTCACGCGTTGTTTGAGGACGACGTGGTGTTCAACAATTTGGGCCTGGCGATCATCGACGAGCAGCATCGCTTCGGCGTGCGCCAGCGGCTCGCGCTGCGGTTGAAAGGCACGCATGGTGTGGCGGCCGACGATGCCGAATCCGCGACTCAGGCGCAGCCGCACCAGTTGATGATGAGCGCGACGCCCATACCGCGCACGCTGGCAATGAGCTACTACGCCGATCTCGATGTGTCGGTGATTGATGAACTACCGCCGGGGCGCACGCCGGTCACCACCAAGCTGGTGTCCGACACCCGCCGCGACGAAGTGATCGCGCGCGTGCGCGATGCCTGCGCGCGCGGCAGTCAGGCGTACTGGGTGTGTCCGCTGGTCGAAGAAATCGAAGCCGAGGCTGAAACCGCAGACGTCAAACCGGCGAAGCCCTCACGCAAGCCCGGTCGCGCAGGCCTCGAAGCGCTGCAACTCAAAGCCGCGATGGAAACCTACGAGACGTTGAGCGCCGCCTTCCCTGATCTTAAAGTGGGCCTCGCGCACGGGCGGCTAAAGAGCGAGGAAAAATCCGCCGTGATGGGCGCCTTCCAGCGCAACGAGGTGCAATTGCTGGTGGCCACCACGGTGATCGAAGTCGGCGTCGATGTGCCGAATGCCTCGCTGATGGTGATCGAAAACGCCGAGCGCATGGGGCTGTCGCAGTTGCATCAGTTGCGCGGGCGCGTCGGGCGCGGCGCGGCGCAAAGCGCCTGCATACTGCTCTATCGCACGCCGCTGTCGCTGATGGCGCGTGAACGGCTGAAAATCATTTTTGAAAACACCGACGGTTTTGAAGTCGCGCGTCACGATCTCAGAATGCGCGGCCCCGGTGAATTGCTCGGCGCGCGGCAAAGCGGCGTGCCGCTGCTGCGTTTTGCCGATTTGTCGGCCGATGTCGATTTGCTCGATGCCGCGCGCGATGCGGCGGCAATGCTGCTCACCGAAAACCCGCCTGCGGCGCAGGCGCACCTGGAACGATGGCTTTCCGGGAGAGGGGAGTTTCTTAAGGTGTGATGCTGAGAAGAGCACCGCATAGGCCGTTCCTGCGATAATCCCCGGCAAAACAAAAACCCCGGATCGAAGTGACATCAGCAACAACCCGTATGCCTTGCGATAAGCTCTGGCGACCCGCGCCCTGTGCGGCAGGCGCCTACCAGCAGTGGCTCATCGACCGCGGTTCGCTCACGCAACGCATCGAGTCGCGTTCGCCGGGGATGACGGTCAAGGTGCTCTTTCAGGGGCGCCGCCGTTTGCATCGCGACGAGCGCTTTCTCGTGCGCGGGGGCGGCGCGTTGGCACTGACGCGCGACGTGTTGTTGTACTGCGGCAACACCCCCGTGGTTTACGCGCATAGCGTGCTTGCGCCCGGCGATCGCGGCGCGGGCTGGCGGCTGATGCAGGGCATGGGGTCGCGCCCGCTGGGCGCGGCGCTGTTTACCGATCCGCGTATCCGGCGGCTGATGTTGCGCCAGCGCGTGCTCAGCCGTAGCCACGAGTTATACCAACGCGCTGCGCGCTTTGTGACATTCAACAGCACGCCGTGGGCGCGGCGTTCGCTGTTTATCGCCGGTAATTCGCCTATACTAGTGACCGAAGTATTTCTGCCTGGAGTCGTGACACTGTGACGCTGACGGAAAAACTGACTGCTTACGAAAAGCTGATGCGGCTCGACAAGCCCATTGGCATCCTGCTGCTACTATGGCCGGCCTTGTGGGCGCTGTGGTTCGCCGCCCCGCGCATGCAGCGCGTGGACATCCTGCTGATTTTTGTGCTGGGCACCATCCTCATGCGCTCCGCCGGGTGCGTGATCAACGATTATGCCGACCGCAACATCGATCCGCACGTCAAGCGCACCAAGGATCGTCCGCTCGCCACCGGCCTCGTCAGCCCGAAAGAGGCGCTGATTATCGCGGGCGTGTTGCTGTTGTTGTCGTTCATACTGGTGTTGTTTCTCAACAAGCTCACCATCGCGTTGTCGGTGGTGGCGCTGGTGGTGGCGGCATCCTACCCGTACTCCAAGCGCTTCTTTCCGCTGCCGCAGGCGTGGCTGGGCATCGCCTTCGGCATGTCGATTCTGATGGCGTTTACCGCGTATCGTAACAATCTGCCGCCGATTGCGTGGTGGTTGTTCGTGGCCAATATTTTCTGGGCCATCGCCTACGACACCGAGTACGCGATGGTGGATCGCGACGACGACATGCGGCTTAACATCAAGTCTTCGGCACTGCTGTTCGGCGTATTTGACGTGGCGGCGGTGATGGTGTGCCATGGCCTGTTCATTGCCATCATGGCCGGCATCGGACTGTGGACGAAGCTGGGCCTGGCGTATTACGTGGGGCTGGCGCTGGCCTGTGGCATGATCCTGCACCAGTACCAACTCATCAAGACGCGGGATCGCGACAAGTGCTTCGAGGCGTTCCGTAACAATAACTGGGCCGGCATGGCGATCTTTGCCGGCCTTGCACTCGATATGTATCACCGCATTCGTATTTTCTGAAAGAAGGGTTTCTCATGGTCTACGCACACCGTTTCGTTGTCGTTGTTGCTGTCGTTGTCGCCGCGTCGCCTGCCGTTTTTGCCCAGACCTATCCCACCAAGTCCATCCGCGTGGTAGTGCCCTTCGCCGCCGGCAGTGCCACCGACACCGTGGGGCGCAGCTACACCGCCAAGTTCAACGAGCTGCTGGGGCAATCCGGCATCATCGATAACCGTCCCGGCGCCAATGGTTTGATCGGCGCGGAGGCGGTGGCCAAGGCCGCGCCGGACGGCTACACCATTTTGTGCGGCACCAACAGCACCAATGCGGCGCTGGTGAGCCTGTATAAAAAACTGCCGTACGATCAGGAAAAAGATTTCATGCCGATCGCGTTCCTGGGTTCGGTGCCTTTGATCGTCGCGGTGAACAACAGCCTGCCGGCGAAAACGTTGAAAGACATGATCGCGCTGGCGAAAGCCAAGCCCGGCGAGTTTTTGTATGCCTCTGCCAGTACTTCGCAGCGCGTGTCCACCGAAATGTTCGCCAATATGGCGGGTATCAAGTTGACCATGGTGCCGTATAAAAGCTCGCCGCACGCGATTACCGACTTGATTGCCGGGCAGGTGATGATGTTTACCGCCGATCTCGCGGTGACCATGCCACAGGTCAAGGCCGGCAAGATACGCGGCCTGGCGGTGACATCGCAAAAGCGCACCGCGCTGATCGATCTGCCGACGGTGGAAGAAGCCGCGGGTCTGAAAGGCTATGAGCTGATCGCGTGGTTCGCCGCGTATGCGCCGCGCGGTACGCCGCCGGCAGTGATCGAGCGCTTGAACACCGCCATCAATCAGGCCGCCAACAGCAAGGACGTGAAAGACCGGCTGATCGCGTTTGGCGTCGAAACCAGCCCGCACACCCCCGTGCAACTGGCGGAACGCACGCGCGTCGAAACCATCAAGTGGGCCAAGGCGATCAAAGATGCCGGCATCCAGCCTGAATAAAATTCGCATCGGATGCGGCGCGGGCTACGCCGGCGATCGCTGGGAGCCCGCGCTCGAATGCGTTGAGCGTGGCGACATCGGTTATCTGGTTTATGAAACCCTCGCCGAGCGCACCATCGCGCTGGGCCAGCTTGAAAAGCTGCGCGATCCCGCGCGCGGCTACAACCCGATGCTGGAGGCGCGGTTAAGGCTGGTGTTAAAACCCGCGCTCGAACGCGGCATACGCATCGTCAGCAACATGGGCGCGGCGAATCCGCTGGCCGCCGGCGAAGCGGTGTTGCGCGTGGCGCGTGAACTGGGCATTGCAAAACTGAAAGTGGCGGTGGTGCTGGGCGATGATGTCACCGAACTGGTGCGCGGCATCGACGCGCCGTTGATGGAAAACGGTGAGCCGCTGGCATCGATCAAGCCGCTGATGGTGTCGGCCAATGCGTACCTCGGCGCGGATGCGGTGGCGCAGGCGCTAGCGACCGGGGCGGATGTGGTGATTACCGGGCGCGTCGCCGATCCCTCATTATTCGTCGGTTGCATGCTCGACGGCCTGCGCTGGAGCAGCGAAGATTATTCCCGCCTCGGTCAGGCCACGGTCGCGGGACATTTGATGGAATGCGCCGGGCAGATCACCGGCGGGTATTTCGCCGACCCCGGCTTTAAAGACGTGGCGGGTCTGGCGCGGCTGGGTTTTCCTATTTGCGAAATGCACGCCGACGGCGCGGCGTTTATCACCAAGCCCGAGGGCAGCGGCGGCGCGGTGACGCTCGCCACCTGCAAGGAGCAGTTGTTGTATGAAGTGCATGACCCCGTACACTATGTCACGCCCGATTGCGTGGCGGATTTCAGCGGCGTGCGTTTCAGCGAAAGCGCGCACGATCACGTTGCGTTCACGGGCGGGCATGCCGCACCGCGCACACCCACCTATAAAGTGAGCGTGGGCTATCGCGCCGGTTATGTCGGCGAGGGCCATATGACTTACGCCGGGCCGGGCGCGCTGAATCGCGCGAAACTGGCGGGCGATATTGTGCGCGAGCGTCTTGCGCTGCGCGGCATTCCGCTCGAAGAGCTGCGCGTGGATTTGATAGGGCACTCGTCGCTACATGCCGATGCTTCACGCAACGATAACGCCGAACCCTACGAAATCCGCCTGCGCGTCACCGGACGTGCGCAACACAAATTGGATGCCGCCGCCGTCGGCGAAGAAGTGCAAACGCTCTACACCAACGGCCCCTGCGGCGGCGCCAGTGATTTCATGCAGGTGAAAGAAGTGGTCGGCGTACGCTCGATACTGCTCGATCGCAGCCGGGTGAAAACGGATGTGCGAGTGCTGTCGCTGTGAAGCTGCGCGAGATTGCGCACTGCCGCGCCGGCGACAAAGGCAACACGCTGAACATTTCCGTGATCGCACATGACGAGCGCGATTTTCGCCTGTTGCAGGATCAGGTGACGGTAGCGCGCGTGCGCCAGGCCTACGCAGGCCTGGTGAAGGGCGGCATTGATCGCTACGAGCTGCCGAATATCGGCGCGCTGAATTTTGTGCTGCACGACGCGCTAGCGGGCGGCGTGACCACGTCGCTGTCGTCCGACCCGCACGGCAAGAGCTTTTCATCGATCATGGTGAATATCGATCTGCCGGAGCCGGAGGTGGCATATGGACGAAAGAGCAGGACGTAAGAGCAAAAAGTTCTTAGCCACAGATTTCACAGATGAACACAGATAGACCAACACTACGGGTTTTAATCTGTGCTCATCTGTGAAATCTGTGGCGAATGGTTTTTAATTAATGAATAAATACAATAATTTACGTGACTTTATCGCGCAGCTTGAAAAGCTCGGCGAGTTAAAGCGCATCGCCATCGAGGTCGATCCGCGTCTGGAAATGACCGAGATTTGCGACCGCGTGTTGAAGTCCGGCGGGCCGGCGTTGCTGTTTGAAAACCCCAAGGGCTACACCACGCCGGTACTCGGCAACCTGTTCGGTACGGTCAAGCGCGTGGCGCTTGCGATGGGCGCGTCGCCCGACGAAGACTCGCTCGCGCGCTTGCGCGAGATCGGCCAGACGCTGGCGTATCTGAAAGAGCCGGAACCGCCCAAAGGCTTGCGCGACGCGTGGGACAAACTGCCGCTACTGAAACAAATCATGAGCATGACGCCGCGCGAGGTGACGAGCGCGCCGTGTCAGGAAATCGTATGGGAGGGCAACGACGTTGATCTCGCGCGCCTGCCGATACAAACCTGCTGGCCGGGCGACATTGCGCCGCTGATTACCTGGGGCCTCACCGTCACGCGCGGACCGCACAAGGCGCGGAAGAATCTCGGCATCTATCGCCAGCAGGTGATCGCCAAAAACAAAGTCATCATGCGCTGGCTGGCGCATCGCGGCGGCGCGCTGGATTTTCGCGATCATAGCCTCGCCCATCCACGCGAGCCGTACCCGGTGGCGGTGGCGCTGGGTGCCGATCCGGCAACCGTGCTGAGTGCGGTAACGCCGGTGCCGGACAGTTTGAGCGAATACCAATTCGCCGGCTTGCTGCGCGGCGCGAAAACCGAAATCGTCAAATGCATCACCCACGGCTTGCAGGTGCCGGCGAGCGCGGAGATTGTTTTGGAAGGCTATATTTACCCCGGTGAGATGGCGCTTGAAGGCCCGTACGGCGACCACACCGGCTACTACAACGAGCAGGAAAAATTCCCCGTATTTACCATTGAGCGCATCACCCAACGGCGCGACGCCATCTACCACAGCACCTACACCGGCAAGCCGCCCGACGAACCGGCGATGCTCGGCGTGGCGCTGAATGAAGTGTTCGTGCCGCTGTTAAAAAAACAGTTCTCCGAGATCATCGATTTCCATCTGCCGCCCGAAGGCTGCTCGTACCGTATCGCCTGCGTGAGCATCAAAAAACAATACCCCGGCCACGCC
>VFLF01000244.1 GCA_009885185.1 Nitrosomonadales bacterium
ACAGGTGCGTCCAGCGTGACCCAAAAGCGCGGAAACGCGTCGCTTTAACCCCGATCCGAGTCTTCAAACTCATGAATTTCTCGTTCGTTTTGCGCAATCGATATCATCGCTATCAGCGGTCGCTCCCAGCGACTACTTGATCAGCGTTTCCTTAGTAAATTTAGAATTCTTGCTGTGGCGGCCAGTTACCGCGCGGGCGGTCGTTTACCGCACAGGCGGTCGTTCAATGGTGCCCATGTGAAAGCCGAACTGCTTGCGCGCGCGATCGGCAAAATAGTGTGTCAGCGTATTGCGCACGGTGGCGAAAGCGATCTGATCCCACGGCACGTCGGCTTTGGCAACCAGCCGCGTTTCCAGGGTTTCTTCGCCGGGCTTGAAATCAAGATCGAGCAGCTTCGCGCGAAACAAGAGATACACCTGATTCACATGCGGAATGTTGTAGACCGCGTAGAGCGCGCCGATGTCCACCCGCGCGCAGGCTTCCTCGAGCGTCTCGCGCGCGGCGCCCGCCGCCAGCGTTTCGCCGTTCTCCATGTAGCCGGCGGGCACGGTCCATAGTCCGTGGCGCGGCTCGATGGCGCGCCGGCACAGCAGCACCTTGTCTTCCCATTCCGGGATGCAGCCCACCACCATGCGTGGATTTTGATAGTGAATGATATTGCAGGCGTCGCACACATAACGCGGGAGTGAATCGCCGGCGGGGATTTTCCGCTCGACGGGGGCGCCGCAGTTGCTGCAAAATTTCATGTGGATGTTCGCTGTGCGTTTTGCGTTGCGTAGCCGCTACTATAGCGCACGCCGCACGCCTGTGTTTCACATTCCATCAGCTTTCCAATTGATAAAGGGTGCGGTTGGCGCGACGCAGCCGCCCGCTCAACTCGCGACCAAGGTTGGTCATCAGCTTGATGGCGAGCGCCGGATGTTGCGCGCTGAGCGCGAGGAAGCCGTCGCGCGACAACACAAGGCAGGCGAGATCAGTGTCGGCTTCCACGGCCGCCGAGCGCGCTTCGCGGTCGAGCAGCGCCAGTTCGCCGAAAATCGTGCCGGGCGAAAACGTGACCAGCCGCATGCTGCGATGTTGCCCCGGCATGTGCATGCGCACGCTGGCGCAGCCTCTGACGATCAGGAACAAGTCGTCGCCGGTGTCGCCTTCGTGGAAGACCACGCTGCCGCGCGCCCATTCCCGCATTTCCAATACGGACTGGATGGTCTCCAGTTCATGCGGCTGCATGTTGGCCATCAGATCAAAGCCGGCGAGGGGAAAGGCTGTTGCGGCATCGCCGTCTTTCATCACATCTCGCAGCAGGTGTTCCTCGGCCCACTCCAACGCGGCATCCGCGTCGGGGAACAGGTGACTTTCCTTCAGCGCCGCGTTGATGCCCGTATCGCGCAACATGCCGGCGACCTCCGCGTGGTCTTGCGCGCCGCCGAGCAATAGCTGCTTGCCGGATTTGGCGAGGCGCTCGTGACCCGACAGAATCACGCGGGCGCCCGAGCTATCCATCTCGTTGACGCGCCTCAAGTCCAGAATGACGTAGTGCGCGTCACTGGCGGCCAATGCTTCCAGCCGCGTGTTGAGCGCATCGGAGGTGCCGAAGAACACCGGCCCCTCCAGTTCAATGACCGCAATTTGTGCGCCATGCCGTGTGAGCGCGTCGATCTGTCCAGAGTCGCGAGAGCGGCGCGAGCGGATGGCGTCGCCGCGGTATTCGCGGCGGATCACCGATTTGCTGATGCGGAACAAAAAGATGGCGATGGTGACTACAAACCCCATCAGCACCGCCAGTCCGATGTTGGCGACGATGGCGATAACGGCGACGACCGCGACGATGGAAAGATCGGCCAGAACGTCATTGCGGTTCTCAGCGCGGCCGCGAATGAGTTTGTTCAGCATGTCGAGCGTCCAGCGGTCGAACAACTGAATCGCCGCGGCGATCATCATGCTGGCGATGACCACGCGGGGTATGAGTTCGATCACCGGCAGCATCACGCCGCTGACCAGCAGGCCCACGTACACCAGCACCGACGCCGGCCCGGTGGCGCCGCTACGTTGGCTGGCATGGCTTGCGGCCATATTGATGCCGGTGGCGATGCCACCGAATCCCGAGGACAGCATGCTCGCCACGCCCTGTGTCAGTAGCTCGCGATTGCCCTCGCGCGCCTGTCCCAAGCGGGATTCGGCCAGACGCGCGCCGAGCAGCGTATCCAGCGTGCTGATCACGGATAGACTCAACGCGCCGGAAATCACCGGCAGCAGCACCGGCTGATAGTGCGGCAGTGTCAACAGGTCCATAAACTTCGGAAAATAATGCGGCGTCGGCATCGCCCATTCGATGTGGCCGATCAGCGGCCCCAACTGTGCCTTGAGGCCCAGCGCCAAGAGCAGGTAAAAAACCGCCGCGCCAACGATCAGACCGGCGATATTGGACGGCAACGAACGGGAGACGCGCGGAATCTGCAGGATGGCGATGCAAGTCAGCAAACCCACCGCCAGCGTCCAGGGTTGTATTTTGTCAAACTGTCCGGGGAGTGCGCTGAGCGCGGTACCGGTGGGCAGTCCGAGCATGACGGGAATCTGCGCGGCAAAAATCAGCACCGAGCCTGCTACCTGAAAACCCGCCAGCACCGGCGCGGGCAGATAGCGCGCGGCCACGCCGAATTTCAGCAAGCCGTACAGCGTTTGCAGCGCGCCGGCCAAAAACACCATTAGGAACACCAGCGCCATCAGCATGGCAGGTTCGCGGACACCTGCGCCGTGCGCGGCGGCGACCAGATTTTGCGCCACCAGCGCGCTGATCAAAAAGGTCACAATGCCGCGAGGCGAATAAATGATGGTGCTTTTGCCGCCGCCGGTCAGCGCGGCGATCAGGCCGCCGCACACCGCCGCATAGAGTCCCGCCAGCACGCCGTGCTGCACATAGTCCGCGCCCAGCGGCGCCAGCGCCAGCATGCCGAAACCGACGCACACCGGCACGCTCAGCACGGCGGCGGTGACGCCGCCCATGGCATTGCCGCCGATGGTTTTCCAAATGCCTGATTTCATGTAAGCATTTGTTTTTAAATAATATTTTTATTATGTTCGCTGCTATCGAGAGTGAACGGCGAATGGTCACGCAGTTCATCGATG
>VFLF01000718.1 GCA_009885185.1 Nitrosomonadales bacterium
AGTGCGCGGTGTCGAGCGCACCCTCCATCGACTGCGCCCAATTGCAATCGATCAGCCGCTTGCTCACATAACGGTGGGATGCCGGCACGATGCCGCATTCCAGTTGCGGCGGCTCGGCAGACATGTACTCGCGCGGACCAAGATACGCCCACACCATGTCGCCGAACTCGCGCGTGGGGTAGGCCTTGATCGACACCTTGCCATGGTAGCCGGCGTCCGTTGGCACGTTGGGCATATCGACGCATTTGCCATCGACATCGTACTTCCAGCCGTGATACACGCAGCGCAGGCCGCAGGCTTCGTTGCGGCCGAAAAACAGATTCGCGCCGCGATGCGCGCAGCGGGGTTCCACCAAGCCGACACGCCCGTTGGTATCGCGAAACGCGACCAAATCCTCGCCCATGATCTTGACCCGGATCGGCGGGCTGTCGGGTTCGGCCATCTCGCGCGACAGCGCGAACGGATGCCAGAAGCGACGGAAATAATCACCCAGCGGCGTGCCGGCGCTGGTGCGGGTGAGCAGTTGGTTGTCAGCGTTGGAAAGCATAGATGATTAACACACACTGTCGTTCCCGCGCAGGCGGGAATCCATAACACAGTGGCACTTGAGACGGCGTATGGATTCCCGCCTGCGCGGGAATGACCATGGTTGCATGTGCATTACGCCGACTGCACCTTTTGTAACTTCTGCAACACACCCATATACGGCTGCAACACCGCCGGCACGCTCACGCTGCCATCGGCATTCTGATAATTTTCCAGTATCGCCACCAGAGTGCGTCCGACCGCCAAGCCGGAGCCGTTGATGGTATGCACGAATTCGGTTTTGCCTTGCGCCGTGCGGTAGCGCGCCTGCATGCGTCGTGCCTGAAACGCCTCGAAGTTGCTGCACGATGAAATCTCGCGATAGGCGTTCTGCCCTGGCAGCCATACTTCGATATCGTAGGTTTTGGCCGACGAGAAACCCATATCGCCAGTACACAGCGTGACCGTACGAAACGGCAGGTCGAGTTTTTTCAATATCGTTTCGGCGTGCGCGGTGAGTTCCTCGTGCGCCTCGGTTGATTTTTCCGGCGTGACGATCTGCACCAACTCAACCTTGTCGAACTGATGCTGGCGGATCATGCCGCGCGTGTCTTTGCCGTACGAGCCGGCTTCACTACGAAAGCACGGCGTATGGCAGACAAACTTCAGAGGCAACTCGCCTAACGTAAGTATTTTATTTTTAACGAAATTTGTTACCGGGTATTCGGCAGTCGGAATCAGATATAGATCGCGCCCTTCGATTTTGAACAAGTCCTCCTTGAACTTGGCGAGGCTGGACACGCCGTTCGCGCAATCGCCGCTAACCAGGTACGGCGCATACACCTCCGTGTAGCCGTGCGCCTGCGTGTGCGTGTCGAGCATGAATTGCGCCAGCGCGCGATGCATGCGCGCCACTCCCGCCTTCAACACCGAAAAACGCGCGCCGGCAATTTTTCCCGCAGTATCGAAATCAAGCTGCTCCAAGCCCTCGCCGACATCGACGTGATCCTTCACCGTAAAATCAAATTTTCGCAGCTCTCCCACGCGACGCACTTCGGGGTTGTCATCGGCAGATTTTCCCGGCGGCACCGAGGCCTGCGGCAGATTGGGAATCACCATCAAAAAATCATTGAGCCTTTTCTGCACGTCGTCGAGTTGCTGCTCCAACGACTTTAACTGCTCGGCCTGCGCGCTCACCTCCGCCATCAGCGCGGAGGCGTCTTCCTTTTTGGCCTTGAGTTGCCCCACCTGTTTGGACAGCGCATTGCGCCGCGCCTGCAATTCCTGCGTATCGGTCTGCACTTTTTTGCGTTCGGCTTCGAGCGCCTCGAATTCGGCGGCGGGCAAGGTAAATCCGCGCGCGGCAAGGCGTGCGGTGACGCCGGCGAGATCACTGCGTAATAACTGTATGTCGAGCATGAAAGGTTTCCCGCGTGAGCACTGCTATTTTTGACAAGCCGCTATTATCCCGGAGATTGCAGCGGGCCGCACCTTACGCGGCACTTACAGGGACAGAGCGGTAGAATTCCGGCTTCCCTGAAAGGAACCCCTGTGCCACGACCACTCGTCATCAGCATTCTGCTGTGTGCATTGCCCTGCGCCGCCCTCGCCCAAAATTACCCCAGCCGCGCCGCGCGCATGATCGTGCCATGGACGGCCGGCGGCACCGCCGACCTGATGGCGCGCATCGCCAGCCAGAAATTCTCCGAAAGTCTCGGCCAGCAATTCATGGTGGACAACCGCCCCGGCGCGGGCGGGCTGATCGGTACCGAGATGGCGGCGAAGGCCGCGCCCGACGGTCACACGCTGCTGCTGGCCACCACCGCGCCCAACTCCGTGGCGCCGAGCCTCTACGCGAAGATGCCTTACGATCCGGTGAAGGATTTTGCCTCGATCTCGCTAATGGCCACCGCCTGCTACGTGCTGTCGGTGAATCCGTCGATGCAGGTTGCCAATGCAAAACAATTGGTGGCGCTGGCCAAAATGCGACCCGGTCAACTGACGTTTTCGTCCCCCGGCAGCGGCACGCCGAATCATCTGTCGGGCGAAATGTTCAAAATGCTCACCGGCGTGGACATGCAGCACGTTCCGTACAAAGGCAGCGCGCAAGCGATCGGCGATGTGATCGGCGGGCAGATCGCGATGAGTTTTGAAAACATCGTCGTCGCCAGTCCGTACGTAAAATCCGGCCGCATCAAGGCACTGGCCGTCACCAGCGAAAAACGCGCAAGCGCGTTGCCCAAGGTGCCGACCATCGCCGAATCCGGCGTGCCGGGATTTGCCACCGTCGGCTGGTTCGGCGTGGTGGCGCCCGCCGCGACGCCGAAAGATATCGTCACAAAATTAAACAGCGAAATCACGCGCATGCTCGCCACGCCCGATGTCAAGGAGCGCATCACCAGCTTCGGCGCGGAAGTGGTGCCCACCACGCCCGACGGCATGGACAAATTCAATGCCGCGCAGATCGCGCTGTGGGCCAAGGTGGTCAAAGCCTCCGGCGCTAGAATTGAATAATCATTTCAAAACAATCACTTACGGAGGACTCAACATGATGCCCAAAGAATATGACGTGACCGGAAAAGTTGTTTTCATCACCGGCGCCGCGCGCGGCATAGGCCGCGGCATCGCCGAGGTGCTGGCGGAAGCGGGCGCGGATATCGCGTTGAATGCGCTGACGCCGAAATACCTTACCGGCACGGTTGCCGAGATCGCCAAGGCATCGGGGCGGCGGGTCGAGCCGATTGTTGCGGACGTCACCAAATCCGCCGACGTAAAGCGCGCCGTCGATGAAGTGCTGGCCAAGTTCGGCCGCATCGACGTGCTGGTCAACA
>VFLF01000106.1 GCA_009885185.1 Nitrosomonadales bacterium
CTGCCCTTGCCCCAGGCGCCGCCGTGCAGATCAACCACCAGCGGAAACGGCCCCGCGCCGCGCGGCTTGTAAAGTCGCAGTTTCAGCGCGCGCTCGCCGTGGCGCAGGTATTCAATGTCTTCCGTGGTGAATTCGTAGGTCTTGTTCATCATGGTCATAGCAAAGCCTCCAGCGTTTGAGGGAATCGCCTGCTATCGTCGCACATAAAACGCCCCAGTTGAAGCGGTCGAAACGCCAGTTGCCGCAGGCATCTTGGGCGGAAAACTCTCCCTCGAGACACCGTCCTTCCAGCTCGCGGCGAGGAGTAAGATAGTCTGGCGGGCACGGCCCCAACCACTTAACTTCATAAAGCCCCCCTTCCGCCGGAACATGCGTACGAAAAATCACTTTCATCAGGAGTACCGATCATGATTGAACAATTCGAGGGTAGCCAGGGCCAAGGGGCGCTGCTGAACGCGCTGCGCAATCAGTTTCTGGTCGACGGCAATACGGAAATCGCCAAGAAGATAGCCTCGGCCGTTCAGGTCAAGCAGTTCAGCCCCGGCAGCGAGTTGTTCACGGAAGGCCATCGCGGTGGCGATTTATTTTTCATCATCGCGGGCGAAGTCTCTATTCGCAAACGCGGGCGTGAGATCGCCAAATGCGGCACCGGAATACACGTCGGCGAGATTGGTTTGCTGGAACCGTTCAAGGAGCGCTCTGCTACCGTCGTCGCCATCGATACGGTGGTCGTGGCGCAAATCACGCAACTGAAATTCAACGAGCTCGCGCAGTCGCATCCCACGCTTTGGCGTCGCATGGCGCTGGCACTGGCGCACCGGCTGGTGGCCGCGCAGGACTCCGTCTGACAGCCATTGACCAGCAGACGGCGGCGCCCGCTACCGCCCGTGATACACCGGTTTGCGCTTTTCCAGAAACGCCGTCGGACACGACGCCCGCACCTGCCCGCCAACGAGATCGGTATAGGCCGGGGCCATACCTTTGCAGGGTATGTGTGTCACATCGGATAAATCACGTTACTGCCGCCGATCATCATCAGCGTGTGTCCATCGGGCGCCGACGACGACAGAATATCCAGCCCGATGAGAGCACCCGCGCTCGGGCTATTGTCGACAAGAAACGATTGCTCCAACGCGTCGCCCAGCTTGAGCGACACCGGGCGTGTGGGATACGGTTGTGGCTGCGCGGTAGCATGCTGGCAAGTGCAGTATTGCAAATACCACATAAGTATTTGTTTTTATTGTAATTTTATAATGGCATGAGGTGTTAAACCAATCATTCACCAAACCAAGCTGCAAAGCTAATAGGCCCTGAGATTTCGGAAAGTGCCATTGAAATCGGCGCTTAGTCCCGCACGCTGTCCCTCAATCCACCACCGCCCCAGCCGCCTTCACCACCGCCGCCCACAGCGCGACTTCCTCGCGCAGCCATTTGGTGGCTTCTTCCGGCGTGTAGCCGACCGGTTCGGCGCCCAAGTCGAGCAAACGTTGCCGGATGTCGGCGGAACGCGCGGCCCTGATCACCGTATCGGCGAGCTTGTTCACGATGTCGCGCGGGGTGGCGGCGGGCGCATGCAAGCTGTAAGTGACGTTGACGATCATATCGACACCTGACTCGCGCATCGTCGGCACTTGCGGCATGAGCACAGTGCGCGCGGCAGTGGTGGTGGCAAGCGGCCGCAGGCGGCCGGCCTTGATGAACTCCAGCGCCGAGGGAATATTGGCGATGGTCAATTCGACTTCGCCGCCGACCAGCGCTATGAGCGACGGCGACGCCCCGCGATAAGGTACATGCGTCATGCTGGTTTGGGTGCGCAGCTTGAAAAGCTCGCCTGACAAATGCTGGGTGGTGCCGTTGCTGCCCGACGAAAAATTAAGTGCGCCGGGTTTTGCGCGCGCGAGCGCGATCAGTTCTTTCACGTTGCGCGCTGGCAGAGACGGATGCACCGTCAGCACGTTGGGGGTCGATGCAAAAACCGACACGGCGGCAAGATCGCGCATGGTGTCGAAGCCGAGGTTTTTGTAGAGCGACATATTGATCGCGACCGGCGGCGTGTTCATAAGCAGCGTGTAGCCGTCGGGCGGCGATTTGACGACGTAATCCATCGCGATATTGGTGCCGGCCCCCGGACGGCTATCGATGATGACCTGCTGTCCGAACGCCTCGATCATTTTGGGCGCGAGAATCCGCGCCATGATATCGATGCCGCCGCCGGGCGGGAAACCCGTCACCAGCCGCACCGGCTTCACCGGATAGTTTTGCGCCAGCGCGACACTCGTCATGCCTGTCGCGAAAATTGTGCAGAGCGCCGGCAAGACCCGGAGTGCATTCATCTCGCGCCTCAGCCGACCGGCATCTGATCGAGCAGGCGGCCAAAGCCTGCGATGCGTTCGCCGCCGAGCTCGTGCGCCATCGCCCACACTGACGCCTGATTGGTGGTCACCACCGGCTTGTTGAACTCGCGCTCCCAC
>VFLF01000856.1 GCA_009885185.1 Nitrosomonadales bacterium
CATTCCGGGCATGGAAGACGTGGAAGACGTGATCGTGTCGTCGGGCCTGAACACCTGGCCGAACTGGCGCAACTTCTCCGACCGCATCATCAAGCCGGGCGACATGGTGTTCATGGATCTCGCCGCGCTGACGTGGAACGGCTACAAGTCGTGCTACTACCGCACTTACATGGTGGGCCGCGAGCCGAATCAGGAGCAAAAGGATGTCTACGCCGAAGCGCTCGGCTGGCTCTACGATTCCATCAAGGCCGTGAAGGTCGGCGCTACCACGCGCGACATCGCGATGAAATGGCCATCGGCGAAAGACACCTGGGGCTACGAGGAAGAAGATCAGGCCGCCGCCAATCTGTGGGGCCATGGTCTGGGCCTCGCGCAATACGATCAGCCGGTGATCTCGCGCATCTGGTCGCTCGACCACCCGATCGAGATCAAGGAAGGCATGGTGTTCGCGCTCGAAACCCAGCACGGTCGCACACATCAGTGGGGCGTGCGCATTGAAGAAATGCTGATCGTTCACAAGAACGAAGTTGAAATCGTGTCGAACTTCCCGGTCGAGCAAATTACCGTGGTGGATCCGATGCCGGGTTATTGCAACTTCGGCAAGCGGCCGGGGCAGTAACGCACCCGCCTATCCAAGGCATTCCCTCCCCTTCAAGGGGAGGGTTAGGGTGGGGATGGGGTCTGCGCATCACCCCATCCCCCTCCTAGCCTCCCCCTTCAAGGAGGAGGGATCACCCCTCACTATGCCCCTACTCTCAAAAACCGCGGCGCTCACAGCGCCGCGAACTTTTTCAATCATCGACCGCGCGATGCCGGCCCTCGCGCCGGATCATGTTGTCGTGCGCATCGCCGCCACGGCCATCTGCCACACCGATTTGGGCATCTATGAAGGCAAGTACGCCAATCTCAAATACCCGGTGGTGATGGGCCACGAATCCACCGGCGTAGTTGAATCGGCGGGCGAAAAAGTGACCCACGTGAAAGTGGGCGATCCGGTGATCATCAACCCGATTATTTCCTGCGGCCACTGCGATATGTGCCGGCGCGACATGCAGAACCTGTGCCGCAACGCGGGGCTATTCGGGCGCGAAGTCGATGGCTCACTGGCGGAGCTGGTGCATGTAGCAGGAAAATACGCGCACCCGCTGCCGGCGGATCTGGCGCTGGACGATGCCACCATTATCGAAACGCTGGCCACCGTAAAACACGCGCAGGATCGCCTCGGCGTGAAAGCCGGCGACTCCGTGGTGGTGATCGGTCAGGGCACCACCGGCCTGTTGCACACGCAGCTTGCCGCGCTGGCCGGTGCAAACCCGGTGATTGCGGTGTCGCGCACAAAATGGAAGCTCGATATGGCGCTGCGCATGGGCGCGCACCACGCGCTGGATGTGAGTGCGGAAAAAAGTTTAAGTGAGGTGATGCGCCTCACCGACAATCAAGGCGCCGATGTAGTGATCGACACTGCCGGCGGCGCCGCCACGCTGGCCGTGGCAATTGAGATGTTGAAACCCGGCGGACGTTTGTCACCGTATGCCGTCAGTCACGAATGCTGCGCCACCTTCACCACCTTTCCGCTCTACTACAAAGAAATCAGCATCATCGGTTCGCGCGCGCTGCATCCCACGGATATGGCGCCGTCGATCGATCTGGTGTCGCAAGGCAAAATTGATATCAAGGGTTTTGTCTCTGGCACTTTCCCGCTTTCTAAAACCGGTCAGGCATTCAAAGAATATGAAGGCAACTCCAACGGCGTCCTGCGGTTGGTGATCGATTCACGCGAAGGCTAAAGCATGTCCGCATTACTTGTCCCCCTATCAGCTCCCGAAGCAGCCGACGTCGCACGCTTCGGCCCCAAGGGCGCGAATCTCGCCAAGCTCGGTCACGGCGGCTTGCCCACGCCCGGCGGCTACTGCTTGTCCGCGGACGCTTACCGGCTGCAAATCAAAGCGCTGGGGCTGGAGGAATCCGCGCGCGGCGCGTTTGCCGCCGACGATGGCGCGACCGCGCGGCGTTGTGCGCTCAACATGAAAATCGGCCTGATGGATGAACCCATCACGCCGGAAATTCTCGAGCCGCTGCTAACCGTGTGGAACAGCATCAAAGCCACCGACGGCTTGCCGATCGTGGTGCGTTCCTCCGCGCTGGTGGAAGACCGCTTTGGCTCGAGCTTCGCCGGACAGTTCGAGAGTTTTCTCGATCTTGAAGACGAAACGGATTTTCAGACGGCGATCCGCGCCTGCTGGGCGGC
>VFLF01000123.1 GCA_009885185.1 Nitrosomonadales bacterium
CCACCGGCGGCGCGCTGGCGGACATCGTGATCGATTGCGCCTCCGGCGGGCCGGCCACGGTACTGTCGGCGATCCGCGCCGCGCGCAAAAGCGGGCGCGTGATCCTCGGCGGGCAAAAGCGCGTGCCGATACCGAATTTCGACAGCGACATGATGATTAAAAAATTCCTCACCGTGAAAGGCATGCGCGGCCACAGCTACCAGTCGGTGGAAATGGCCCTGCAGATCATCGCCTCGGGCCGCTATCCGCTCGAAAAAATCTGCACCCATGTGTTTGGCCTGAACCAACTGACCGACGCGCTGTGTACCGTGGGTGGGGAGCGCGGCGCGGGAGCCATCCATTGCAGCGTGAACCCTTGGCAGTGAATTTCGTGCGGCCGGGAATAATCCTCGCCTGCGCCCTGTTGTGGATGGCTGCGCTCGCGCGGGCGCAGGAGCCGGCTTTTCCGCAGCGCACTGTCACCATCATCGTGCCCACCTCGCCGGGCACCGGCCACGACATCCTCGCGCGCACCATGGGCCGCAGGCTGGCAGAGCGCTGGGGCGTGGGCGTGGTGGTCGATAACAAAACCGGCGCCAGCGGCGCCATCGGCGCGGAACTGGCCACGCGCGCCGCGCCCGACGGCCACACTCTGCTGATGGCCGGCACCACGTTTGCCGTGTATGTCGCACTCAACAAAAACGCGCGCTACGATCCGATTCGGGGTTTTGCCCCGGTGACCCTGGCGGCGACCAATGCACTGGTATTCGCGGTAAGCGGCGCCATGCCGACAAAAACCCTGCGTGAATTCACCGTGCTCGCCAAATCACGTCCGGCGGAAATTCATTACGCCTCGCCGGGCAACGGCACGCCACAGCATTTGTCGATGGAATTGTTCAAGCTGAACGCCGGCGTCAACGTCACGCACGTGCCCTACAAAAACAACGCCGCCGCCATGCAGGAACTCGCCGGCGGGCACGTCAGTGCGATGATCCTGCCGGTACACACGGTGTCGCCCCTAGCAGCCGCGGGCAAAGTGCGCGTGCTGGCCGTTCTGGGAAATTCGCGCTCGCGCCTGTTTCCGGACACCCCCACGCTGGCCGAAGCCGGTGTGCGGGGTGTCAACGCACAAGTCTGGTTCGGACTGCTGTCGCCCGCGGCCACGCCGCGCGAGATCGTGCGCAAACTCAACGACGACGCCAACGCCGTGCTGAAACTGCCCGACGTGATCGATACCCTGAGCAAGCAGGGGCTTTCCATCGTCGGCGGCGAGCCGCAGATATTCGGCGAATTGATTAAGGCGGAAATAGAGGGTTGGACGCGCGTCATTAAAGAAGCGAAAATTCAGCCGGATTGAAAAAGCGTGGCAAGCAATAATGTCTTATTTTAAATTATTTTAAAAACAAAGGGTTACGTAATGCCTCCCATGAACGATTGCTGCAAGCTGGATATCTTCCCACATATTTTTCCGAAGAGTTTTTTCGATCGCATGAAGGAGCTCGCCGAGACCAACCCGGCGCTGGCCTCCACCATCAAGCGCTGGCTGCACATCCCCGTGTTGTGGGATCTCGATGCGCGCATACGCATGATGGGCAAGTTCAACAACTACAAGCAGATCCTCACGCTGTCGCTGCCTGCGATTGAACTGCTCGCCGGGCCGAATGAATCGCCCGCCCTGGCGCGGCTTGCCAACGACGGCATGGCGGAAATCGTGCGTGAGCGGCCGGAGTTGTTTCCCGCGTTCGTGGCCTCGCTGCCGATGAACAACGTCGCCGCCTCGCTCGACGAAATGGATTACGCCATCCGCAAGCTCGGCGCGAAAGGCATTCAGATATTCACCAACGTCAATGGCCGCCCACTGGACGACCCGGAGTTCTTTCCGATCTTCCAGCGCTGCGTCAAAAAATACGATCTGCCGATCTGGCTGCACCCGGCGCGCACCGCGAAATTCGCCGATTACCCCACCGAAGAAAAATCCCTCTATGAGATCTGGTGGCTGTTCGGCTGGCCCTATGAAACCAGCGCCTGCATGGCACGCATCGTATTCAGCGGCATGCTCGATAAACTGCCCAACATGAAAATCATCACCCATCACCTCGGCGCAATGGCGCCGTACTTCGACGAGCGCATTCGTCTGGGCATGGCGCAAATGGGCGCGCGCACCACAGACGCCGATTACGGCAAACTGCTGCGCGGCTTGTCAAAGCCTCCGCTGGAACTCTTTAAAATGTTCTACGGCGACACCGCCATCAATGGCTCCGCCCCGGCAATCCGCTGCGGGCTGGATTTCTTCGGCGCGGATCACGTGCTGTTCGGCACCGACTGCCCGTTCGACCCCGAAGGCGGCCCGCTGTTCATCCGCAATGGCATCAAGGCTATTGATTCGCTGAAACTCTCCACCGCCACGCGCAACAAGGTCTACTACGGCAACGCAATGAAAATGCTGCGGCTGGAGCCGGAAGTGGCGAAGGTAGTGAAGGTGGCGGTGAAGAAAAAAGCGGCAACGAAAAAGTAATCGTAGAAGGGCGGGATGAATCCCGCCCTACGGGCACGTGGCAACATTGTCGATAACTGAAAACCGGGAGCGCACATGAAAATGAGCATCTTACGTTTCCTTGCCGGCTGTGGATTTGCACTATCGTTATTCATGGGTGCATCACCCGCCTTCGCTCAATCGCCACCCGTATCGACACCAACGTCGGCCGGCCCGGTAGACCCCAAACTGATAGACGACCTCGTCGCCGCCAACCGCATCTTCGCGATGGAAGGCATCCTCGACGGCTGGGGCCACGTCAGCGTGCGCCACCCCAAAGACCCCAACCGTTATCTGCTGTCGCGCAACCTCGCCGCAGAACTGGTGACCCGCGCCGACATCATGGAATACGATCTCGACAGCGTGCCGGTCGATCAGCGCGGACGTGACATGTACACCGAGCGCTTCATCCACGGCGAAATTTACAAGGCGCGCCCGGATGTAAACGCCGTGATCCACACCCACGCGCCGCCGCTGATCCCGTTTGCCGCGAGCAAAGTACCGCTGCGCCCGATGTATCACCGCGCCGCCTTCGTGGCGCAGGGCATCCCCGTGTTCGACATCAAAGACGGCTTCGGTATGACCGACATGCTGATCCGCAACCGCGCTCACGGCCAGGCGCTGGCAAAAACGCTCGGCGACAAACCCGCCGCACTGATGCGCTCACACGGCGCAACCGTCGTCGCGCCCTCGCTGCCGCGGCTGGTGGGGCGCAGCGTGTTCCTGGTGAAAAACGCCACCCTGCAACAACAGGCCATCGCGATGGGCGGGACGATTGCCTATCTCGAAAACGAGGAAGCGCGGCTGATCGAAGAGCGCGAAGGTTATGGGTTGGCGCGCGCGTGGGAGGCTTGGAAACGGAAAGTGGAGATTAAGTAATCCACTACTCGCAGCAAGCAAGAGGCGGGATGTCTCCCGCCTTTCTACAGAATAAAACTCACCGACGCGAGTGAGCCCAATTCCATCGCATCAATGATCGCCACACGCGACGCTATTTTGAAACTGGCGCCATCGACGCGCAGTTCATAACGATACTGCCCCACGAATTGGTATACGCTTTCGTTGCGGCGGAAGCGGTAGACGATGAAATTCGCTTCTACACTTACCATTTGCGCATCCTGCCCGAGGATGCGCACGTTGGTGATCAGCCGCCGCGTACGCGAACGCGGAAATTCAGCGTGCGCGTTGGTGTTCTTCAGTCGCGTCACCCGCGCGCGGATGCGGTGGATATCGTCGGCGATGGTGAACAGTGTGTCTTTCGGGTCGCTCGCCGGTTTGTCGTTGGACGGCACGCGGTACACCGCGTTGTCGGTGAGCAGCGTCAACCATTCGTCGAGCTTCCATGCATCGAGCAACGCGGCTTCGGCGTAGAGGAAGTCTTCGACTTGCTGGCGGGTGACGGGTGGCATGTTCATCAACCTGCCCACTAACCGTAGGTTGGGCTGAGCTTGCGAAGCCCAACGCCGCAATCGATGCAACCCGCAACGGTCGCTGCATTGCAACGCATGTTTGTGTTGGGCTTCACAGCCCAACCTACAACCGTCCGCGCACCCATCACGCTGCGCCCCGCATCAATTTATCCCACTGTATCCAAAACTCGCGCAGGTGCCGTTCGTCCGTATTCAATTGCTCCCCTTCCTTCGCCATGCCGCGCGTCATCACCGACCACGGGATTTCTCGATAGCTGGCCATGCCCGCCTGCACCGACTCCAGCGCTTCGATGTCGTCCGGCGTGGCGAAGCCGCCGGGGCCGTAGAAGGTCAAAAAGCTGTCGAGGCGAATCGCGCGCGCGGTGGGGGTTTCTTCCTTCGGCCCCAGCGCGCAGGCGCGCACCACCATGTTGTCCGCGGCGCGCGGCTCGAAATAACGCACGGTCACCGACGAGCCGTCGTTTAACACCAGGTTGGGAAACACCAGCAGATTGCGGTTGGTATCGGCCACGCGCGCGGCGCGCGCTTCGCCCAGGCGCGCCACCAGTTCGGCGCGGATGCGTTCGATTTCCGGTTTTGCCGCCTCGCCGTAAATCGGTATCCAGCGCGCCACGGGGCGACCGCGAAAATTCACGTTGTCGATCACCGCATGGCCGTTGCCGAGCACGCGGCCCACGCCGTGCGCGGGCAGCAGGTGGCCCTTTTCCGGACGCTTCATGTCAACGCCGGAATTTTTCAGGTAATCGAGCCACGTCGAATGCGTCGCCGGCAGGTGGTAATCGTCGAAGCTGTTTTCGGCCAATAGCTTCCAGTTGGCGCGTATGTCGTATTCCTGCGCACCGGGGATCACTTCCATTTCACCCGACGGCGATTGATCGATGATAAGATCGATGTATTCCTTGGCACCCGCTAGGTAATCGTCCAGCGCCATCGCGCCCGCATCGAAATTCAGAAACACAAAGCCGCGATAACTGGCGACCTTCGGCGGCTCTTTCAGCGCGAATTCGGCGCGATTAAAGTTCGGCGGATACGCGCTCTGGCCGGGCAAGGCATACAGTGCGCCGTCACGGCCATAGGTCCAGCCGTGATAAAAACAGGTGAAATGCTTGGCGTTGCCCTCCGGCTCGCGGCACACCAACGAGCCACGATGACGGCAGGTGTTGAGATACACCCGCACCTCGTTTTTGCTGTCGCGGCAAAAAATCAGCGGCCTGCCGCAGACCGTGCGCGTTCTAAAGTCACCCGGCGCGCGTACTTCAGATTCGTGGCCGACGTATATCCAGCACGTATCAAAAATGCGGCGGCGTTCGAGTTCGAG
>VFLF01000025.1 GCA_009885185.1 Nitrosomonadales bacterium
ATGAAGGTGAGAAATTCTTCCTCGTCCGGCGCGAGTTCGGAATAGCGTTTGGTCAGCGCCATTTCGATCACGCCGCGTTTCAATGATTTAAGCACGCCGCAGTACGCGGACAGCTCATCACGGCTGGCCAGACGCGCCGACAGCGGCTTGGCGCCGTGGCCGATGTGCTGGCGGCTGGCGGTGGTGCTGAAGCCCCAGGCGCCGGCATTCATCGCATCGCGCAGCAGGCCGGCGATGGTTTGCGTTTCGCCGGCAGTGGCGGCGCGCTCGTTGGCCTCCGGCCCCAGCACATAGGTGCGAAACGGCGACAGCGGCGCGATGAAACCGAGGTTGATGGCGGTGCCGCGTTTGGCGGCGGCATCCATGAATTGCGGAAAGGTTTCCCAATCCCAGCGGATGCCCGCGGCAAGCACCTCGCTGTCGATGCCCTCGACCGTCACCAAATCCTCGGCGAGCAGCCCGCGCGCCGCCGGTCTGCACGGCGCGATGCCCACGCCGCAGTTGCCCATCATCACCGTGGTGACACCGTGCTCGCTGGAGCTCGACAGCAGTTGATCCCAGGTGATCTGCGCGTCGTAATGCGTGTGCGGATCGACAAAGCCGGGGCAGACAATTTTGCCGGCGGCGTCGATGGTGTTCGAGGCCGCGTCGGTGATATGGCCTATCGCGGCGATTTTGCCGCCTTGCACCGCGACATCGGCATCAAATCGCGGGCCGCCTTTGCCATCCACCACCGTACCATTTTTAATCACCAAATCGTAGGCCATGCCGAACCCCCTCTTGTCTGAATGCGCGTAATCATAACCCCGTGCGCCGCCTGTTTGTCACGGCGCGCGATTTCGCGGCATACTGCGCACGCGTGCTGTCCGGTACTACAATGTGTAGGTCTGTTGCCAACCCCCACGGAGGATTCATGAGAGCCACATTCACAACCGCCGCTGCCCTGATACTGACAATCCAATGTGGCGTGACTGCCGCGCAGAACTACCCCACCAAGCCGATACGCCTGATCGTGCCGCAGGCGCCCGGCGGCAGCAATGACATCATGGCGCGCTTTATTGGCGGCCAACTGGGCGAGCGCTTGCAAAAGCAGGTGGTGGTGGACAACCGCCCCGGCGCCGAAGGTATCATCGGCAGCGAACTCGTTGCCCGCGCCGCGCCCGACGGCTACACGCTGCTGATGGCATCCACCGCGTTCACCATGAATCCAGCGATGATGAAAAAGCTGCCGTACGACCCGATCAAGGATTTTGATTTTGCAACGTTGCTGGGACGCGGCCCGGTCTTGATCGTGGTGGGGCCGTCGCTCGCGGTGAATTCGATCAAGGAATTGATTGCGGTGGGCAAGTCCAAGCCTAATTTCATCACCATTGCTTCGGCCGGCGGCTTCAACCATTTTGTCTCTGCGATGTTTCGCAGCCACGCGGGTTTCGAGGCGACCATCGCGCTGTACAAGGGCGGCGGTCCGGCGTTGATCGACGTGATGGGCGGACACGTACACATGGCCGCGCCGACCATCGTCACTGCGGCGCCGCACCTGCGCACCGGCAAGATCAAGGCGCTGGCGATCAGCGCGCCCAAGCGTTCGTCCGTCTTGCCGGACCTGCCGACGATGATCGAAGCCGGACTGCCGAGTTATGAAGCCTCCATTTGGTGGGGATGGGCCTCGGCCAGCGGCACGCCGATGGCGGTACTCACCAAGCTCAATACCGAAGTCGCCGCCATACTGAAGCTCCCGGAAACCGCCAAGCGTATGGCCGCCGAAGGTGCGGAGGTGGAAATACGCTCGATTCCCGACATCCGCGCGATGATCAAGACCGATCTGGTGAAATGGGCAAAGGTCGCGGAAGACGCGAAGATGCCGAAGATTTAAGGGGTGTTGGTACTCGTTGGGCGAACGCGTAGCCCGCAAAAAACCAACACCGTCATTCCCGCGCAGGCGGGTATCCCCTTCCCTTGGGGGAAGGTAGGTTGGGGGGGCTTGTTTCAAGTGGCACTGTGTTATGGGTTCCCGCCTGCGCGGGAACGACAGGGTTAGTTTCGTAGGTTTTTTGATACGACTGACTCGTCGCGAGCAGGACAACTACCGCATCAACCCATAAAACTTGCCCGCGTTCTCACAAGTAATCTTGCGCACCACGTCGGGCGCGACTTCGGTGAATTGCTCCGCGATGAATTTCGACGACTCCGGCCACACGCCGTCGGTGTGCGGGTAATCCGAACCCCACATCAGCGTTTCCGCGCCGAGCTCGTCGATCAGCTTGGCGCCGATGCGGTCGAACTGGAAGGTGGCCTTGCACTGGCGCTTCCAGTAATCGCTGGGTTTCATTTTGAGACCCAGATCGCGGAAACGGTCTTCCCATTCAAAATCCATACGATCAAGCACGTACGGTATCCAGCCGATGCCGGACTCGCCAAACGAGATGCGCACTTTCGGATAACGCTCCAGCACGCCCGCGCCGATCACGCCGGCGATGATTTGCGACAAATTCAACTGAAAGCCGGTGACGCGCGTGAACAACGCCGCGCGTTGGCGTTCCTTGGGCGTGCGCGCGCGCTCCTGCGGCGATATCGACGGAAAGGTGTGAAAGTGCAGCGGCAGATCGACATCACTCACGGCCTGCCACAGCGGCTCCCACACCGGATGCCACATCGGCTCCATATCCCACGAGCACGACAACTCCAGCCCGCGCAGGCCGATTTTCGCGGCGCGTTGCACTTCACGCACCGCGTCATCGACATTGCCGTAGGGCAGACACGCCAGCCCGATCAAGCGGTCGGGCGCATGGCTGCAAAAATCCTTCAGCCAGTCGTTGTAAATGCGGAACATTTCCATGGCGGCTTCCTGATCTCCCAGGCGCGTCGCCGCGCCAAGTATGCCGAAGATCACCTCCGCATCCACGCCGTCCGACTCGGCATCCCTCAGGCGCAGCGCCGGATCAGTGGGGCGGCGCTTGCCGTGTTTTTTGTAATCATCGAAAAGCCCGGCTTCGTCCATGCGATCCACGCGATGGTTCTGCCCCGGCACCAGCTTCGCGCCGGAAGGCCCGACGCCGCACACCAGCCCGTAGGAATAACCACTTTTGGAAGTCCAGTGCGGCCCGTCGGGCCCATCCGCCACGTGCGGCATGCGCTCCCTGAGCGCGGCGCTGGCGTTCGCGGTGAACAAATCGGTTGGCAACCACGGCAGATCGATGTGGCTGTCGGCGGAGATGCGGTTGTATTGCATGGGATCCTCCTGAGTGAAAACAGATGCTAATCCTACTGATCGGGAGGGGCAAGTTGTTCGCCGATGCTGTCGATTGGTGCGTCCGACCGGTGGAAATGGGCGGCGTCGAACGTCCGGTTTCAGGCGCGCGCCGCTTGCGGCGGGTCGCCTTGGAAGCCGTTGTTCGGTGGGACGAGCCCCTGAGGCGGAGCGAACGTCGGGCGTGCCAAGGTGATCAAGGTGCGCGCGAAGCGGTGTACGCGGCGAGCGCGATCATATCTTCGAGCGTCAGCTTGTCCACTACCGCCTTCATCAGCTGAGCGCCGGGGCCGTTTCGCGCGCCGCTCTGGATGTCGTAGAGTTGGCGCACGACGTAAGTCGGCGAGCGACCGACGAGTGACGGCACGTCGCCGAGCCCCTTCAGGTCCTTGCCGTGGCAGATGTTGCATGGGATTGTTCTGCCGCCGCCACCACTGCTCGCAAGAGCCTCCCCTCTTGCGACGCTGCCCGGTGGCACATACGCCACGAACCCGACGCGCGAGTCGCGCAACTCGACGCGCTCGAGATCCTCGGGGATTTCGATCACACGCTGGCCAATCGGTTCGCTGCCGCCGTTGTGCACCGGCGCAAGCATCGCCCCGAGGGCGACTTCGGTTTTCGGCACGGTGGGCGTCTCAATGACCCGGATCCATTGCTGGTATTTCAGACGCGAGAAGTAATCGGCCGCCGCCTTCACTTCGGCCTCGTTCGCAGCCTTGGCGGCCTGCAACATCAGGCTGGGTGGCCGCATCCTGGGCTCCGAGCTCCTGCGCAGCCCCGCCTTGTAATCGGTCATCTGCTGCACGATGTATGCCGCAGGCAGTCCGGAGATGCTCGAGTTCTCCGGCTTGCCCTGCCCATTGGGGTAGTGGCACATGCCGCATGCGAACACGTCGGGCTTCCGGCCTCGCGCCACGATTTCCGGCATTGCCGGAAGCTCGCCCGGAAACCAGTCCTTCGCGTTGAAGAGGTCGCGGATCTGGGTCCAGGTGTATTCCACACTGCTTCCCGGGACCCGCTGCGGCTTGCCGTCGTCCGGCGGCGGCTTGAGCCCCGCCGGAATAATCGTGTAAGCCCACGGCGGCAGCGGACCCGCGATCGGCGCGAGGAGCACCGGTGTTCCGGCGGGCATCTGCGCCATGGCGCAAAGCGCAGTCGCCCATAGCACTGCACCCGCGAGAGCAAGTTTCATGTCATTCATTTTTCGCTCCTCCCAAATCTTTGATTTAGCGACGCTGCCAAGTGGCGACCGAACGTTCCGGTTAAGCGGCGCGTAGCAACGGGCGCAAGCCCGCTGCGAAGCGGTCCGCTGCATCGGGTGGTTGGGCGTCTTCGCGTGCATAGAGAGCAGCTCCCTGTTACGGCGTGGCGGGCTCCAGGCCGCTCGCCCTCAGCGCCCGGACCGATCCTGGGTCAGAAAAAAATCTGATAAAGGCCTTCACCGCGTTCACGTCCTTAGCAGATTTCCCAATACCGGCCGAGTTGACCACGTAGTGTTGCAACTCGAGTGGGAGCGGGCCGACGAGTTCGACACCGGATTCAGCGAGGATAAACGGAATGGAGACCACGCCGATATCTACTTCACCCTTCGCGACTGGGCCGACGACCAATGACCCTGCCCCCATCGGTTTTAGCTTCGCCGTCGTTTGCGGGGAGATACCGAGCCGTTCGATCAGACCAATCACGTGTATGCCGCTCGGTCCTTTCGCAGCGTAGGCGATCGAGTTGGTGTTAAGCAGCACGCTCTTGAACGCGTCGGTGGACGTGATATCCAGCTTTGGGGCACCCTTCTTGACAGCAACGCCGAGTCCCGCGCGGGCGACATCGACACGGGTTCCGAGGG
>VFLF01000546.1 GCA_009885185.1 Nitrosomonadales bacterium
GCGGCGTCGGGCAGCGCGGCCCACAGGTATGGGCATAGGGTAATGGCAAACGTTCCTGTGCAGAGCAAGCCGCGGTGCGTAAGCAAGTGTGTTCTCCTTAAACGCCAACCTGCATTATTCACGAATTCCGAAGGCGGCGATTACCGTACCCGGTGGCGACAACGGTTAGTCCCGCCGCAGTTTTCAGCTATCATGCGCCCTCGTTTATTACGATAACCCCTTTTAATCAGGTTTCAGGTATTAACATGGCTCAATACGTCTATTCGATGCGCGGCATGAACAAAATGGTGCCGCCCAAGCGCTTCATTCTCAAGGATATCAATCTCTCCTTTTTCCCCGGCGCGAAGATCGGTGTTCTGGGCATTAACGGTTCAGGCAAATCCAGTCTGTTGAAAATCATGGCGGGGGTAGACAAAGATTTCGACGGCGATGCCGAGCCGATGCCTAACTTGCGTGTGGGCTTTCTGCCGCAGGAGCCGCAGGTTGATGCCAACAAAACCGTGCGCGAAACCGTGGAAGAAGGCCTGGGCGAAACCGCCGAGGCGAAAAAGAAACTCGATGAAATTTATGCCGCGTATGCCGAACCCGATGCGGATTTCGACAAGCTCGCGGTAGAGCAGGCGAAGTACGAAGCCATCGTCGCTTCATCCGGTGGCGATTCGGAGCATGAGATCGACATCGCGGGTGACGCGCTGCGCCTGCCGCCGTGGGACGCCAAGATGGGGCCGCTGTCGGGCGGCGAAAAACGCCGCGTTGCGCTGTGCCGTCTGTTGCTGTCCAAGCCCGACATGCTGCTGCTGGATGAGCCGACCAACCATCTGGACGCGGAAAGTGTCGATTGGCTGGAACAATTCCTGACGCGCTTTCCGGGCACGGTGGTGGCGGTGACGCATGATCGCTACTTTTTGGACAACGCTGCCGAGTGGATACTGGAGCTCGACCGCGGCAGCGGCATCCCGTGGAAGGGCAACTACAGCTCGTGGCTGGATCAAAAAAGCACGCGGCTGAAAATCGAAGAATCCTCCGAATCCGCGCGGCAAAAGGCGCTGAAAAAAGAACTGGAATGGGTGCGGCAGAATCCGAAGGCGCGGCAGGTCAAATCGAAATCACGTCTGGCGCGCTTCGAGGAGCTGTCGTCGCACGAATACCAGAAGCGCAACGAGACGCAGGAGATTTTTATTCCCGTGGCGGATCGGCTGGGCGATACGGTGATCGAGTTCAAGGATGTGAGCAAAGCCTATGGCGACCGACTGCTGATCGACAAGGCGAATTTTGCCATTCCGCCCGGCGCGATTGTCGGCATCATCGGCCCCAACGGCGCGGGCAAATCAACCATGTTCCGCATGATTACCGGCA
>VFLF01000643.1 GCA_009885185.1 Nitrosomonadales bacterium
AATCATAAAATCTGACATTCAGCGCTTCACTAAACTTGCGAAGCAAGTTGGCATTACCGTCGATTAAGCGTGAAAGTAGAAAATTTGCAAACCACCAAACATACGACTCACTTTTCAACCACAGTCGTCACCAAATCGATATCAGGGCAACCAGTAATTTATCGCTGCTAACGTAGATTGCACATTGTTGATGTATGGTCGATCACATTCCATCTGCTCTTTTATACAAATGCGGGAGATACCTGTGACGATTAGAGAAAGCGCTTGTATAATTTTGTTGATATGCAGCACGACATCGCGTGCCGTTCGCTGCAAGCGGAGCTACCCATATCATCGCGCGGGTGGTAAGGCGGAAGATGAGGGAGGGTTTTGGACAGCAGATTGTGATCGATAATCGGCCAGGTGCGGCGAGCAGCTGGGGCACTGAACTGGCTGCTCGCGCAACTCCCGATGGCTACACGCCGCTTATGGGGACACCGGGCCTCGCGATCAACCCGGGTCTACTGCGCTTCCTGCAATCTGGCAATGGCCGCGTCGCGCGAATCATTGACGCGCTGACGCGCAATGCGTTCGGCTTCGTCGCCGTCGCCCTCGCGTATCGCCTTTAGGAGTTTTTGCCAATGCTGCACCGACTGTCTGCGGCGCAGCGGCGTGGATAGCCCCAGTTGTGAGTAACGCAGTGTTTGCAGCGCGAGCGAGTCGAGGATGGCCTTCAGGCGCCGATTACGCAGCATCTGCCCCAGCGTGCGATTGAGCCGCGCCGCCGCTTCGACATAGTCTTCACCTTTTGCATCATCGCGTGCAAGGCGTGTCAATTCCGCGATTTCTTTTTCCAGCAGCGGCAGGTTGCGTGTGCGCTCGGGATCCTCGGCGATAGCGCGGTCGCGCAGGCCGTTCAACATCGCGCGAATGTCGAAAATTTCGCGTACCTCCTCGATCGATAGCTTGGTGACCTGCGCGCCGCGCCGCGCGAGGAAAGTCACCAGCCCATCCTTTTCCAGCAGTCGCAGTGCTTCGCGCACCGGACCGCGGCTCACCTGAAATTCATCGGCTATGGTCTGCTCCATGATGCGCTGCCCAGGCTGATAAGTACCGGTAACAATGCGATCGGACAGTCGCGCAGCGATCTGTTCTACCAGCGACAGAGTCAGGGGCGGGGGATGGGGTAGGCGCTGGGATACCTGAAGAGCAGTGTTCATAAGTTCGCAAAAATGGATGGTTCACAATACGGCTACATTGTCAGATTGTCAACAATCATCTTGACGGCAAAGTGGGTCGCCGGTAGCCTGCCAAGTCTTCCTCTGGCATTTTTTAAAAGTTGCTCCCATGACCTGGCAATCTGAAATCGACGACATATACCGGCGCCGCGCGCTGGCCGAAGGCTGCGGCGGCGCGGACGCCGTGGCTAAACATCATGCTGCCGGCAAGCTCACGGTACGCGAGCGCATTGCCGGCCTGTTGGATGCGGGTTCTTTCCGCGAAGTTGGCGCACTCGCAGGGCGCGCCAGTTACGATGCCGACGGCAAACTCAAAGCCTTTGAGCCCGCGCCGTACATCATGGGCATCGGCAGTCTCAGTGGCCGCCCGGTGGCGATCGGCGGCGAGGATTACACCCTGCGCGCCGGCACCAGCTTCGGCAGCGACCGGCGCAAGGGCGGACAAGGCGGCTTTATCGAAGACCTTGCTTATGAGTATCGCATTCCGCTGATCAACCTGTGCGACGGCACCGGCGGCACGGTCAACACCACCCGGCGCAAAGGGTACTCGGTGGTGCCGGGTTACGGACAGGATGGTTTCGAGCGCTCGGTCGATCTGATGGAAATCGTTCCGGTGGTGAGTGCGGTCATGGGCACCACGGCTGGCGGACCTTCGGCGCGCGCGATACTCGCGCATTGGTCGATCATGGTACGCGGCAGCAGCCAGATTTTTGCAGCGGGGCCGCCAGTGGTCGAACGCGCCTTCGGCAAGAAAGTGTCGAAAGAAGAATTGGGCGGCGCAAAGATTGCGGCGGATATCGCCGGCACCATCGACAATGTGGCCGAAAACGAGACGGATTGCCTGGCGCAGATCAAGCGCTTTCTCTCCTACATGCCGCAAAACGTATGGGAACTGCCGCCGATCGTGAACGCCGATGATCCTATTGACCGCTGCGAAGACGCGCTGGCCGGCATCATTCCGCGCTCAACGCGCCAGCCCTACGACATGCGCAAACTGATCAGCCTGATCATTGATCGCGAATCGATGTTCGAGATTCAGGCCGGCTTCGGCCGCGCGGTGATCACTACGCTCGCGCGCATGAACGGCAAGGTCGTGGGTGTGATCGGCAACAATCCGACCTACGGCGGAATCATGGACGTCAAGGCCGCGCGCAAGCAGGCGCATTTTGTCGAGCTGTGCGACCAGTTCAACATACCGATCATTTTTTTCGCGGATATTCCGGGCCTGATGGTCGGCGTGGAATCCGAATCGAATGCCATCCTGCGCGAAGGCATGCGCGCGCGCTACGTCGGTCTGCAGGTGAACGTGCCGG
>VFLF01000502.1 GCA_009885185.1 Nitrosomonadales bacterium
CGGCGATTCACATACATCCACTAATGGAGCGCTTGGCGCGCTGGCCTTCGGCATCGGCACCAGCGAGGTCGAGCATGTGCTTGCCACGCAGTGCATGGTGATGCAAAAGTACAAGAACATGAAAATCGCCGTCGAAGGCAAGCTCGGCGTGGGCGTTACGGCCAAGGATATTGCGCTGGCGATCATCGGCAAAATCGGCACGGCGGGCGGCACCGGGCACGCGATTGAATTCACCGGCAGCGCGATACGGGATCTGACGATGGAAGGACGCATGACGTTGTGCAATATGGCGATCGAGGCCGGCGCGCGCACCGGCATGGTGGCCTGCGATCAGAAGACGATTGATTACTGCAAGGGTCGCATGTTCTCGCCCACCGGCGCGCAATGGGACAAGGCGGTGGAGTACTGGCGCACGATGAAGGGTGACGACGGCGCGCACTTTGATACCGTGGTCACGCTCGACGCGGTCGAGATTCAGCCGCAGGTGACCTGGGGCACCAATCCGCAGATGGTGACCACCATCGGTGGCAAGGTGCCCGACCCGGCGCAGGAAACGGACAAAGTGCAGCGCGAATGGATGGAGCGCGCGCTGCAATATATGGATTTAAAGGCGAACACGCCGATCACCGAGATCAGCATCGATAAGGTGTTCATCGGCGCGTGCACCAACTCGCGCATCGAGGACATCCGCGCCGCCGCGCAAGTGGCCAAAGGCAAAAAGGTCGCGGGCAATGTGAAGCTGGCGATGGTGGTGCCCGGCTCCGGACTGGTGAAAGCGCAGGCCGAAGAAGAAGGTCTCGACAAAATTCTGCTTGAGGCGGGCTTTGAATGGCGCGAGCCGGGCTGCTCGATGTGTCTGGGCATGAATGAAGATCAGTTGTCGCCCGGCGAGCGTTGCGCTTCGACATCAAACCGCAATTTCGAGGGACGGCAAGGCCCCGGCGGCAGAACGCATCTGGTGAGTCCGGCGATGGCGGCCGCGGCGGCGATTGCTGGGCACTTTGTGGACGTTCGTACTTTTGCATAAAGGAGGCGGCAATGAACAAAATTGCGGCGATTCTCGTAGCGGTGTGTGTGGTTGCGTTGTCGGGTTGTAATACCATGCGTGGTTTTGGGCAGGACATGGAAAAAGCAGGCGAAGCGATACAGCGAAAATCCGGCGGTTAGAGATAGATAGAGACATGGAAAAATTCGTACGCAAGGAAGGGCTGGTGGCGCCGCTGGATCGTGCCAATGTCGATACCGACGCCATCATCCCCAAGCAGTTTCTGAAATCGATTCAGCGCACGGGCTTTGGCCCCAACCTGTTTGACGAGTGGCGCTACAAGGATCGCGGCGAGCCGGGCAAGGATGACTTGAAACGCCCGGTGAATCCCGATTTCGTGCTGAACAAAAAACGGTTTGAAGGCGCCACTGTGCTGCTCGCGCGCGAGAATTTTGGCTGCGGCTCCTCGCGCGAGCATGCGCCGTGGGCGTTGCAGCAGTTCGGTTTTCAGGCGGTGATCGCGCCGAGCTTTGCGGACATATTCTTCAACAACTCATTGAAAAACGGTTTGCTGCTGATCCGGCTGGAGGCAAAAATCGTCGATCAGTTGTTCAAGGAAACCGCTGCGTCGGAAGGCTATCGTCTCGCGGTGGATCTGGAAACGCAGACCGTGAGCACGCCCAGCGGCGACAGTTTCAAGTTCGACATTGATCCGTTTCGCAAGCATTGCATCATGAACGGGCTGGACGATATTGGTTTGACGCTCACGCACGCGGACAAGATACGCGCGTTCGAGGTGCGGCATAAGGTGGCGCAGCCTTGGCTTTTTTAGGTAAACCGTGAACGAGTGAGCGAGTGAGCGGGTGAACAGGTAACCCCAGCGCGGGTTTTACTCGTTCACTTGTTCACTCGTTCACCCGTTCACTTCAAACGGATTCACCATGAAGATTGCTGTATTAGCCGGCGACGGCATCGGCCCTGAAATCGTTGCTCAAGCCACGCGCGTGCTGCA
>VFLF01000226.1 GCA_009885185.1 Nitrosomonadales bacterium
AAGGCATCGGGGGCCAAGGCAGACTGAACGGAGGAGCTTATGTCGTCATGAAGATCGGGCGTCAAACATCGGCATTGGTGCTAGGCGCGCTGTTGTTCACTGCGCTGCCGGCGGCGGACCTCGCGCGCGTGGACGACACCGAGATTCAGCGCCTGATGGATACCGTCGGCCAGAGCGAGGCCGAGAAACGCGTGATCCAGCGCCGCTTGCTCGCGTGGAAGACCATGATCGAGTCGCCCAAAAACAAAGGTCTCGACGACAATGGCAAGTTGAAGCTGGTGAATGATTTTGTCGCGGAGACGCCGTTTTACTGCGATCCGGTGCAGTGGTGCCTGGAGGATTACTGGGCCAAGCCGCTGGAGTTTCTGGCCAACGACGGCGGCGACTGCGAGGATTTCGCCATCGCCAAATATTTTGCGCTGCGGGCCATCGGCGTGCCGGACGACAGGCTGCGCATCGTCTATGCGGGCTACCGCGCGGGCGGTTTTTCCGGCGCGCACATGGTGCTGGCTTATTACCCGACGGCTGACGGCGATCCGCTGATACTCGACAATATCAATCCCAACATCCTGCCCGGATCGGCACGCGCCGATCTCACGCCGGTGTTCAGTTTCAACACGCAAGGCTTGTGGTCGGCGCAGCAGTTAAAAGGCCGCGACACCAGCAATCCGCACAAATCGTGGGGCGATGTATGGCGTAAAGTGCAGACCGACAACACGATTCGATTTCTCACCCCGGAGCAGCGCAAGGCGCCGGAGTGTCAGGGGCTGCGCGCGCGCGTGCCGTGGTGTCGGTGACGCTGTTTGGCTTGTCTGAATTTTTCGTGGGCACCCCAAACCCTAATCCGTCATTCCCGCGCAGGCGGGAATCCATAACACTCTGCCATATGGAACAAGTCGCTCCCATCCTACCTTCCCCACGGGGAAGGGGATACCCGCTTTCGCGGGAATGACAAGGAATGTTTTGCGCACGAAGCGAAGACTGCGGGATACTGTGTTCCGCGAAATTACCTGAAGAACCCTCTTTTTCAAGGAAAATAAATGAACGGCGCAGAAAGTCTGGTCCGCACGTTGCTGAACGGCGACGTGAACGTGTGTTTTGCCAATCCCGGTACTTCCGAAATGCATTTCGTGTCGGCGCTGGATCACGTCGAGGGCGTGCGCTGCATCCTGGGTTTGTTCGAGGGCGTGGTGACGGGTGCTGCGGATGGTTATTACCGCATGGCCGGCAAACCAGCGGCCACGCTGCTGCATCTGGGGCCGGGCCTCGGCAACGGGCTGGCCAATCTGCATAACGCGAAAAAAGCGCGCTCGGGTATCGTCAACGTGGTGGGCGAGCACGCGGGATATCACATCAAATACGATGCACCGCTAACGGCTGATATCGAAGGTGTGGCGCGCCCGATGTCGGATTGGGTGAAGACGTCGCATTCATCGAAGACCATTGCCGCCGATGGCGCGCTGGCGGTGCAGGCTGCGCGCACGGCGCCGGGGCAAATCGCCACGCTGATATTGCCCGCGGATACGGCGTGGGGCGAATCGGACGGCCCGGCGCAGGTGGCTGAGCCCGCGCCGCGCGCTGCGGTGTCGTCGCAGGCGATTGCCGACGGCGTGCGCGCGCTGAAAAACGGCAAGTCGGCGACGCTGTTTCTGGGCAATGCCGCAGTGCGCGGCAAAGCGCTGGAGTGGGCGGGGCGCATCGCCGCCAAAACCGGATGCAGTCTCATCAGCGAATCAGGTAATGCGCGCATTGAGCGCGGCGCGGGGCGCGCGCCGGTGCGGCAACTGCCGTTCATCGTGGATAACGCGCTGGCGATGCTGAAAGACACGCGGCAACTGGTGCTGGTGGGCAGCAAGGCGCCGGTGTCGTTTTTTGCGTATCCCGGCAAGCCCAGCGTGCTGGTGCCCGAAGGCTGCGAGGTCATCAAGGTCGCGGGGCCGGAGGCGGATGTCGAAAGCGCGCTCGAAGCGCTGGCCGGCGAACTGGGCGCGCGCGACGCAGCACCCCTGGCGAATGCGCCGACGTATAACGGCGCATTGCCCACTGGCGCCATCACGCTCGAAGCGCTGGGCGCGTTGTTAAACCAATTGATTCCCGACAACGCCATCGTGATGGACGAAGCCATCACCAGCGGCCGCGCATTCACGCTGGCCACCATGGGCGCGCGCCCGCACGACTGGCTTTCCATCATGGGTGGCTCCATCGGCTGGGGGCTTGCGGCGTCGGTGGGTGCGGCGGTTGCAGCACCCGGCCGCAAGGTGATCGCGCTTGAAGGCGACGGCAGCGCGATGTACACGCAGCAGGCGCTGTGGACCATGGCACGCGAAAATCTGGACGTGACGGTGGTGATCTTCGCCAACCGCGCTTACAAGATTTTGGTGAATGAGCTCGCCAACGTCGGCGCGGGTGCGCCGGGGCCGAACGCCACCAGCATGTTGACGCTAGGCAACCCGAGTCTGGATTGGGTCACCATCGCCAAGGGCTACGGCGTCGAAGGCGGACGCGCCACCACGCTGGACGAACTGGCGGTGCAGTTCAGGCGCGGGCTGGATAAGCATGGGCCGTATCTGGTTGAACTGGTCATGTAGCTAGGCGCTGCACACCCACACCCGTCATTCCGGCTTTCGCCGGAATGACGGGTGTGGATTGGGCACGTTTATAGGTGCCAGTCAGCGAGCAACGCTGCATCGGAACGCCACCTCCTTATTGCGTCCAGCAGCTACAATATCGCCATGGTCAAGGCAACGCATCTCAAACTGGTTACGCCGCAGGCCGCCGATCCGCAGGCGTGGATCGACGCCATCGCCGCACACGAATCTGCCGCTGCGGCGAAAACACTGCGCGACGTGGTCGCGTACGTCACACCGCTCTACGAAGGCAAGACGCTGGCGGACGGCGAGTCCATCCTCGCGCATGTGATGGGCGTGGCGTCGCTGCTGGGCGAGTTGCGGCTGGGGCACGAAACCGTCGCTGCCGCCATGCTGTGGCCGGCGTTGGAGCTGGAAGCGGGCATGTCGCGCCGCGTGCGCGACAAATTCGGTGCCACCATCGCGGAGCTGGCCGACGGCGTGCTGCGCATGAGCGCCATCGGTGTGCTGGGCGCGGGCACGGAGCGGCGCACCGCGCATTTGAAGCCCGACCAGCAGGCGGCGCAACTTGAAGCGCTGCGCAAGATGCTGCTGGCGATGGTGCAGGATGTGCGCGTGGTGCTGATGAAGCTGGCGGATCACACGCAGGATTTGCGCCATGCGGTGAAGAGCACGGATGCCGATGCGCGCCGCGAATGCGCGCAACTCACGCGCGACATCTTTGCGCCGCTGGCGAATCGCCTGGGTGTGTGGCAGTTGAAATGGGAATTGGAAGATCTCGCGTTTCGCATCCTTGAGCCAGACACCTACAAGGAAATCGCGCGCCTGCTCGACGACAAACGCGTCAATCGCGAGGGCTACATCGAGAACGTGATGGCGATCCTCAAGGATGAGCTGGCGGGCGCGGGCATCAAGGCCGAGGTGATGGGGCGGCCCAAGCACATTTACAGCATCTACAACAAAATGCGGCGCAAGGGCGCGGAGTTCGAGGCGCTGCACGACGTGCGCGCGGTGCGGGTGCTGGTTGACGACGTGAAAGATTGTTATGCCGTGCTGGGGCTGGTGCATCAACTGTGGTCGCCTTTGCCCAAGGAGTTTGACGATTACATCGCCAAGCCCAAGGCCAACAATTACCGCTCGCTGCACACGGCGGTGATCGGGCCGGAGGGCAAGTCGGTCGAGGTGCAGATACGCACGCACGACATGCATCAGAGTTCCGAACTCGGCGTGGCGGCGCATTGGCGCTACAAAGAGGGCGGGCGGCAGAGCAAAAATTCCAAAGACTACGATGGCAAGATTGCGTGGCTGCGGCAAGTGCTCGACTGGAAGGATGAAGTGCGCAATACCGGCGAGCTGGCCGAGCAGTTCAAGACGGGTTTATTCGACGATAGCATTTACGTGTTTACGCCGCAGGGCAAGGTGATTGATCTGCCGGCGGGCTCAACGCCGATTGATTTTGCGTATCACGTGCACAGCGAGCTGGGGCACCGTTGCCGGGGCGCCAAGGTCGACGGCGCGATGGTGCCGCTGAACACCGTGCTGCACAACGGCCAGCAGGTAGAGGTGATCACCGTGGCGCAGGGTGGACCAAGCCGCGACTGGCTCAATCCGCAACTGGGTTTTATCAAAAGCCCCAGCGCGCGCAACCGCGTGCGGCAATGGTTTAACCGGCTGAACTTTGATGCGGATGTGGCGCAGGGCCGGGCCATCCTCGAAAAAGAATTGCAGCGTCACGGCCAGACCGCGCTGAATCTCGACAAGCTGGCGGAATCCGAGGGCTATGCCAAGCTGGAAGAGTTTCTGGCGGACATTGCGCGCGGCGACGTCGGGCCCAAGCGCTTGCAGGATGCGCTGCGTCCGCCGTCGGCTACGCCCGCGCCCGTGGTCGAGGCAGCACCCGCAGCGCGCAAGCCGCGCGCCAACAGCGGCGGCGGGGTGCTGGTGGTGGGCGTCGATAAATTGCTCACGGTGCCGGCCAAGTGCTGCAAGCCCGCGCCGCCGGAGCCGATCGTCGGCTTTGTGTCACGTGGACGCGGCGTGACCGTGCATCGCGCCAGTTGCTCCAACGTCAAGCGACTCGATCCGCAACGCATGGTGACGGCGGAGTGGGGCGCGGCCAGCGGGAACACGTTCGCGGCGGAAATCGAAATCGAAGCGCTGGATCGCACGGGTTTGTTGCGCGACATCAGCGAGGTGTTCACGCGCGAGCGCGCGAATGTGACCGCCACCAATACGCTGACCAAAGACATGCTGGCGCGCATGCGCTTCACGCTGGAAATCGCCAATCTCGATCAGCTGCAGCGCGTGCTGGCGATGATCCGCGAGGTGAAGGGCGTGATGCGGGCCGGGCGGCGGTGATGTGTTGCAAGTATCTGTTTTATATGGTTTTTTATTATGAGTGTGTGCGGTAGTGGTAGGATGCCATACTGAAATGCGTGGAAGGAGTCCGAAATGGAAATGACCTCGGAAGAATCGAAGCGGCTGTCTGTGCTGCATGCCTATGGCTTGCTCGACACCAATTTCGAGGATCGCTATGACCGGCTGGTGCGGTTGGCGTCGTACATGCTGGGAACTCCTATTGCACTGATTTCACTCGTAGATGCAAACCGACAGTGGTTCAAGGCTGCCGTAGGTCTGAAAGCTCGGGAAACGCCACGCAACATTTCATTCTGTACGCACGCGATCGAGAGCAAAGAATTGTTTGTCGTTCCGGACGCAACAAAAGACGATCGCTTCTCAAACAATCCCTTGGTCACTGGTGATCCGAATATTCGCTTCTATGCGGGTGCCCCCCTGATTGGGTTCAAGGGGCAGGCGATAGGAACGCTGTGTGTCATCGACCGGAAGCCACGAAGCGATTTCACCACCGAGCAGCGGCAGGTCTTGCGTGATCTCGCCGACACGCTGGTAGATCTTTTTGATCTGCGACTGGCGTTGAGTAAGGCGCGGGCCTTGAAGCGGGAACTCAAACCCATTGCCCTGCAGTTGACCCAACTGGCAAAATAATCCATCAGGTGTTTGCAAGCACCCTGCCAATAACCCTGCCCATACCGAGGCCCGTCCATTCCGGCCCTGTGCGTTGAAGTATTCTGCCGTCCACTGATCGCGTTCAGGAGACCCCATCAGTCGTTTGCTGACTTCCTGTGTTTGGGGTATAGGTTTTGGTACGCTGGCCGGCGCGGCGACTTCGACAGGCTCAAGACAGGCTTATCCCGATAAACGCAAACGCTTCGTGGCCACCGATATCGCCCAGTGGCTGAAAGTGGTAAAACCGCTGCGTATCAAAACAGTTTAAAAGAAATAGTAGGAGAACAGGCATGGCAAAACTGCAAGACAAAGTGGCCTTTCTGACCGGCGCGGGCGCGGGCATCGCCAAGGCGACGGCCAAATTATTCGTGGCCGAGGGCGCGAAGGTGGCGATCATTGAATTGAATCGCGAAGCGGGCGAGTCGGCGGAAAAAGAAATTCGCGCGGCGGGCGGTGACGCGTTATTCATCGAAACCGATGTGACCAAGGATGACAGCATGAAGCGCGCGATGGATGCCACTATCGCGAAATTCGGGCGGCTGGATATTATTTTTAATTGCGCGGGCGGCTCTCTGCAGGAAGACGTGCCGGTGCATGAGATGGATCTCGAGGTGTGGCATCGCACCATCAATCTCAATCTGCTGCATCCGTTTTTGAGCTGCCGCCACGGTATTCCGCATCTGATGAAGGCGGGCGGCGGCGCGATCATCAACGTGACGTCGCATCTGGGGCTGATGGGTTCGATGAAGCCGGCCTACGCGGCCACCAAGGGTGGCATTATTTCGTTCACCAAAACACTGGCGGCGCAGTATGTCGGCCACAACATCCGCGCCAATGCCATCGCGCCGGGATCGGTGCGCACCGAGCGGCAGATCAAGCGCTACGAAAACAAGGATTGGATGAACGCCGAGAAACTCTCGCCGGCGGCGCGCGAGCGCCAGTTGTTTCACAAGCTGTATCCGTTTTCGGCGGGCGCGTCGGAAGACATCGCCGCGATTGCGCTGTTTCTGGCGTCGAATGATTCGCGCATGCTGACCGGCACCACCATCGCGGCGGACGGCGGACGCTCGTCGTATTTGAAAATTTATACCGGGGAAGACTAAGTTGAAAATTCGTTTCTTATGCGCGGCGCTGGCGTTGTGTTCAGGCAATGCGTTGGCACAAGCGTATCCCAGCAAACCCATACGCATGGTCATCACCTATCCGCCCGGTGGCAACACCGATCTGGTGGGCCGCGCGATGGCGGCAAAATTGTCGGAGCAGGTGGGCCAACAAGTCGTGGTGGATAACCGTGGCGGCGCGGGCGGCGTGATGGGCACGATGATCGCCGCGCAGGCCGCGCCCGACGGTTACACCATCATGCTTGGCACCTCGGCGGGCATGGTGGTGAATCCGCTGCTCTCCAGCAAGCTGCCGTACGACGCGCACAAGGATTTTTTACCGGTCTCCAATGTGATTATTGTGCCGCAACTGCTGGTGGTGAATCCGCAATTGCCGGTGAAAACCATCAAGGATTTAATCGCGCTGGCCAAGGCCAAACCCGGCACGTTGAACGCCGGCAGCAGCGGCGTGGGCACGCCGAATCATCTGGGCACGGAGTTGTTGAAGGCACTGGCGGGCGTGAACATCGTGCATGTGCCATACAAAGGCGGCGCGCAGGCGCTGACCGACGTGATGGGAGGGCAGATACAAATGGCATTCAGCAGCATTCCGGCGGTGATGCAGCACATCAAGGCCGGGCGCCTGATCGCGCTGGGCGTGGGCAGCGCCAAGCGCTCGGCGGCACTCCCCAATGTGCAGGCCATCGGTGAAGTGGTGCCGGGTTATGAATACAGCACCTGGTACGGCATCTTTGCACCGGCGAAAACGCCGCCTGCGATAGTGACGCGGCTCAACACTGAAATCGTCAAGGGACTGGCCGCGCCGGAAATCAATCAGCGCTTCGTCGCCAACGGCGGCGACCCCGCGCCCAGCACGCCGGATGAATTGCGCAAATACATGATCGAAGAATCCGCGCGCTGGGCGAAGACCATCAAGGTGGCGGGGATCAAGATTGAGTAATGCGCGGGCCGGCACACGGGTTAATTGCCATGTAGCGTGCGCTGTGCGCACGAACCTTACGAGTCGTGCGCACAGCGCACGCTACCGTGGTGCGGCATGCGAATGGAACGCGGTTAAGCGGTGAAGCGCAATGTGATCCCGTGCATCCCCGGCAACCCCTCGTAGCTTGACTGCCAAGTCTCACCAGCCTTGACAGGCAGCGCTGCGGTCAGCGTTCCGGTCGTGATGATCTCCCCGGCCGTCAGTGGATCAAACGCGGGTTGCTTTGCAACGATGTCGGCGAGAAACGCCATTGCCAGCGCGGGATGATCCAGTGCGTTGCTGCCTTTGCCTTGATCCATTAACTCGCCATTCTTGCTTAACGACACCGTGCAATCGCCCAATTGCCTCGCGAGTGCGGGTAAATTTTCCGAGTGTATCGCCACCGGCGTGCCGACCACCAGCCGCCAATGCAATGAAAAATCCGCGGCGAATTCCGCGGGTGTGCATTTCCAGTCGGCGAAGTGGCAGCAGACGATTTCAAAACTCGGCGCGTACCATTCAATGGCCTGCAAAATTTGTGCGGGATCCTGGCAACTCACTGGAAGCGGTGCGCGCAGCTTGAAGGCAATTTCGGGTTCGATCAGCGGTTGCGCGCTGTGGGCGAGCGATAGCGTGGCCTTGCCATCCACTGCATGCACCAGCGTACGGTCGTAGACTGGATGCCAGATCGGCGAGGTCGCACCGTACTGCGGCCAGATATTGCGGTTGGTGAAGCCGATTTTGCGGCCCACGATTTTTTCACCGCGTGCGCGGCGCAGCTTGATGATCTCGGCGCTAACGGCGTAGGCATCGTCCCAGTTGAACGCAGGCTCGCGCGCGGCGATGGAGGGGATGATGCGGCCCTCATCCCAGGCGGTTAGTAACTCCATCGCGTATTGTTTCATAAGTATTTGTTTTTAAATAATTATTTTGCACATCGGAAAGCGATGTTGTGATGCCCCGCGCGCGGGTTGCGTGACAAATAACGACCGCGCTGCGTGGTGGTGATTTCTTCCGCTGGCGAATCATGTCCGCCGCCGCGTGTACCGCGCACCGGACCGGGGATTAAATCTTCGCGGCCATCGTCGGCGCGATACGGGTACGGGCGGTACTGGCTCGACACCCATTCCCACGCATTGCCCGCCATGCCGAGCACGCCGTAGGGGCTCGCGCCCGCGGCGAAATTTTCCACGGGTGCGGTTTCGTTGAAACGCGCGCCGAACCACGCGCGGGTTTTGTCCGGCGCGCTGTTGCCCCACGGGTAGCGGCGCGCATCCGTGCCGCGCGCGGCTTTTTCCCATTCGGCTTCGGTGGGCAGACGCTTGCCGCGCCAGGTGCAATACTCGCGCGCGCCCAGCCACCCGGGTTCCACCACCGGGTGATTTTCAAAGCCTCGGTCAGCGACGTATTTGCCGGCGACCTGATGGATGCGCGCATCGTTGTCGTCGAAGTCGTAGAGCCGCGCACCGTTGGGCAGGCTGTGGCCGCGCGCATTTAAAAATTCCGCGAAGCGCGCGTTGGTCACCGGCAGTCGGTCGATCTGAAACGCGGGCAGGGTGATGGTGTGAGCCGGGCGTTCGTCCTCGGGGCCGTCGTCGCGCCCCATGGTAAACGGGCCGGCGGGGATGGTGACCATGCTCACCGTGTCTTCGGCTGCAATGGCATACACGCAAGCCGT
>VFLF01000906.1 GCA_009885185.1 Nitrosomonadales bacterium
GGCATTGGCGGCGTCCAGGCCTGATTCGGTGACGACAATTTTTGTTTCGAGCGCTTCGGACGGATAATTGAATTCAATCGCGACAAAACGCTGGCGCGTGCTTTGTTTGAGTTCTTTCAGCACGCTTTGATATCCGGGGTTGTATGACATCGCCAGCACGAACTCTTTCGGCGCGCGCAGCAGCTCGCCGTGTTTTTCCATCGGCAAAATACGCCGGTCGTCGGCCAGCGGATGAATCACCACCGTGGTGTCTTTGCGCGCCTCGACCACTTCATCAAGGTAACAAATGCCGCCCACGCGCACCGCGTGCGCCAGCGGGCCGTCGACCCACACGGTGTCGTTGCTGGTGATGAGATAACGGCCCACCAGATCGCTGGCGGTGAGATCGTCGTGGCACGACACGGTGATGAGCGGGCGCTTCAGCTTCCACGCGATGTATTCCATGAAGCGCGTTTTGCCGCAGCCGGTGGGGCCTTTGAGTAGCAGCGGAATCTGGCTGGCGTATGCGGCTTCGAACAAGGGAATTTCGTCGCCGACGGGTTCGTAGTACGGCTCACGCTCGATCAGGCGCGCCTCGGGTTGCAGTGAACCAGAGAATGCGGGTGCTACAGCGATATTCATAAAATATTGTTTAAAAACAGATAGTTACAATGGCGTGGCGAAATGGTAATTTGTTGCGAAAGATAACCAAGATGCTATCACGCCTGCTTTGAGAAACCCCGGATTGCAGGGCCCTCAAGTCGGCGCGTGCATTGGTATCTTGCCGGTGCGCACGATATGCTATGTGCCGATGATGGATTCGGCGATGGAATTTGCGTCACGCGTCACCAACAAACCACAAGTCATGGGGGAGCAATGAGTCGTAGACGTCGCAGTATTTTTTGGATCGGTTGTGCATGGGCGCTGGCTGCCGCGGGTGCGCACGCACAGACGGCGGCGGCGTTTCCCGCGCGGCCGGTGCGCATTATTGTTGGTTTTGTGCCGGGCAGTGCTACCGATGTCACCGCGCGCATGTTTGCGCAGAGATTTACCGAAGCCTGGGGCGTGCCGGTGGTGGTGGAGAACACGCCGGGCGCTGGTGGTACGGCCGGCGCCGCGCGCGCCGCCAAGGCAACGCCGGATGGTTACACGCTCAACTACGGCGCCAACGGCGCAATGGCCATAGCGCCGGGGTTGTACATGAGGCTCGCGTACGATCCCGCGCGCGACTTCGCGCCGATATCGCTGTTGCTGGCGATGCCGAGCATCCTCGCGGTGAACAACGATGTGCCGGCGAAATCGGTGCAGGAGCTGATCGCGCTTGCCAAGGCGCAGCCGGGCAAACTGGCGTACGCGAGTCCCGGCGCCGGCACGCCGCAGCACATCGGCATGGAGTTACTCAAGATCGTGGCGGGCGTGAGTATCACGCATGTGCCGTTCAAGGGCGCGGTGTTTACCGATGTCATCGGTGGGCGTATCGCCATGACGTTCCAGAACGTCGCGGCCATCTTGCCGACAGTTCGCGATGGCCGCCTGCGCGCGGTCGCGGTGAGTTCGCTGAAGCGATCCCCCAACCTGCCGGACTATCCGACCATCGCCGAATCGGGGTATGCGGGTTTCGAGGCGGTGTCGTGGTTCGGGCTGTTCGCGCCGGTCGGCACGCCGCCGGCCATCGTGAAACAACTGCATCAGGATGCGATCAAGGTGCTGAATCAACCCGAAACGCGCACGCGCTTCGCGCAACTCGCGCTCGATGTGGTGGGTTCGACCCCGGCGGAACTGGGCGCAACGGTCAAGGCGGATGTCGCGAAGTGGGGCAAAGTCATCAAGGATGCGGGGATATCGGTGGCGGATTGACGCTACACTTCGTGCACACCCCTCTGTCGCGCGCCGAAGCCGATGGCGGTCAAGCGTGACCCCTTTACGGTTGCGGGTTGCAGCGTTTTGGCGGCGGGAGGGTGCGTAGGTGAGTTCATAACAAATACAATAAAAACAAATGCTTATGTAATTTCTTTTCTGCTCAGGAAGGAATCGATGCAGGCGGCGAGCGCAGCCGGTTGTTCGACCATCGGGCAGTGTCCGCAATCGGCGATTTCCCGGTACGTGGCGCCGGGTATGCCTTGTGCCAGTGCGGCGGCGAGGGCCGGCGGCGTGGTGAGGTCAAGCGCGCCGCACATCACCAGCGTGGGGTTAGTGATGGTTGATAGCTGCGCCGTGGTGTCCAGCGCGGCGAGCGCCAGGCACGCGCGGCTGAAGCTGGACGCATCCGCGCGCGACAGGGCGGCTTTGCGCAGCGCGACTTCGTCGGGGTGTGCGGTCTGAAATGCCGGCGGAAACATGCGACCGATGGCGGCATCAAGCACGGCGCTCATGCCGATGGTGGTGACTTTTTCGGACATCATGCGAAACGGCGCGCGCGCGGGTTCAGGGAATGCCGCTACCACGTCGGCCAGCAGCAGGCGGTTAAAACGTTTGCCATGGCGCAGCGCCAACACCAGCGCCACAAAGGCGCCGAAGCCATTGCCGAACACGTGAGTCTCCGGCGGGAGTTTCAGTGTGTCGAGTACGCTGTTTACGTGATCGGCGTAATCGGCCACGCGGGTCAGCACGCGCGGCATCGATTGGCCATAGCCGGGCAGATTGATTCTGGTCACGCGGTAACGCTGCGTGAGCACCGGCCACAGGTGGTCGAAAACCGACATCTCGGTGAGTAGGGAATGCAACAGCAGCAGATCGGGGCCGGCGCCCGCCTGCTCAAATTCAACGCTGGCACCCTGGGTTTCAATGAATGGCATGGCGGCAATGTTACGCTATTCGCTTATGATGACAATGCGGACTGCAATCGCAGAGCGTGGAAAATACCGCGCCGAATACCGCGTCGAAGCGGCTAAGTTTATTTTATGTCTACATAATCTTTTTTTTGCACGGGCTGTCCACGCCACGTTTAAACTTTGGTCTATAAGACAAGGGGGAGCCTGATGTTCACCAGCAATCCATTCGCGGCGCTTTCCGCTGCCATACCGCCTTCCGCGATGCAGACCTACGTAATTATCATGGTCGTTTTGGTCGCGGCGGGAACCCTGTTCGACATCCTGCATAAAGGGAGCGCCAGGTATTTCTTTGAGAATTGGCGAAAGTCGAAAAACAAAGGGACCAAGGTCGATGGCGGCGAAATGGTTGCCATCGCCGTTAAGACCGGTGTTGTGGATGTGCTGACTTCCGGCGAATTTTGTAACGTGCGCCGCCGGATCGCTCATCTGCTGACCATGTACGGGTTCCTGTTCTACGTCATTACCACCGCGATCATGGTGTTCTTCTATCCGACGTCCGCGACGCCGACGCCGGCGATCTTGCCGCAATTGTGGTGGCTCGGCGGCCTGATGATCTGCGTCGGCGGTTACTGGTTCTGGTTTTTCATCCGTGTGGATGTCGCCGCCGAGGGCGGTACGCCGCTGCGCGTGATGCGCGCTGATCTGTTTATCCTTTCGCTGCTGGCCAGCGTGACGCTTGGCTTGATCTGGGCTTATGTGCAGGCGAAAGGCGTTGCCGGTTCGACCGTCGTGTTCGGCTTGTACATCATTGCCACGACAGTATTGTTCGGGTCGGTGCCATGGTCCAAGTTCGCGCACATGTTTTTCAAGCCTGCGGCGGCCTTCGAGAAAAGAGTATCCAAGGCCAATGGTACTGCCGACAATTTGCCGACGCTGACCCGTGACGATCCCGAACAACAGAAAAGACACTCCATGGAACTGTTGCGGGACGCTCCGATGCA
>VFLF01000295.1 GCA_009885185.1 Nitrosomonadales bacterium
CGCACAAAGCGGCTGGTCTCGTGCAGGCGCTGCGCGCGTCCACTGCTGTCGCGGCAGCGCGCGACAAACTCCACGATGCCCGCGTCGCCGCCAGCCTCAGTGTGGCGCACTTCGAGCCCCAGCCACTTGATTGGCGAGAGTTCCAGATCGCCCGGCGCGGTCGACGGGTGCCAGGTGGCGAGCAGATAGTTGATATTTCCCACGACGTAAGCGCTGTAGCGCGAACGCATCAGCGCCTCGGGCGTCGGTGCATGCACGCCTGCATCCAGACCGTCGTGCCATGGCGCGCAGCAACTCGCGTACGGCTCGCCGCTTTCGCAGGGGCAGGGGGCACGTGGAGAGAGCGATCGTGAGGTGAATGCCAAGGCGGTTCCGTTCGAATAAAACAGGATGGAGTTTCATCATACTTTGAAATGCCCGTGCGGACTTGCTGGTGGCGTCACGTTTGCCTATGATGCCCCGATGATGAAATCCAATCTTATCTTCGTTGCCGTGGTAACGAGCGTTGCTACCGGCGTGGCCGCACAAACCGAATGGAAGCCTCAGCGCCCGATCGAGATTGTCGCGCCCGTTAATGCCGGCGGCGCGCTGGATCGTCCGGTGAGGGTGTTACAGCAAATCTGGACTGAATCACGCATGGTGACGGTGCCGGTGATCGTCAGCAACAAGCCAGGCGGCGGACAGTCGGTGGGGTTGAATTACGTGCATCAAGCGCCGGGAGATGCGCACCGTTTTGTGTTGATGTCCGCACCGCTGCTTAGCAATTATCACACTGGCACGAGCAAACTCCAATACACGGATTTCACCATCCTCGGTCAGTTGTTCACCGAGTACATGATTGTCGCCGTCAAACTGGATTCGCCTTTGCGTAATGCTGGCGATCTGGTTGCGCGGCTAAAGCCCGCGCCGGATGCGCTGTCGGTGGCCATCGGCACGGCGCTGGGTAACTCCACGCACATGTCGATCGGTCTGCCGTTAAAGCGCGCGGGCGTGGATATCAAGCGCATGAAGAGCGTGGTGTTCACCTCGGCGGGGTTGTCGATGACGGCGGCGATGGGCGGGCATGTGGATGTGGCGGCGTCGGGATTGTCGGTTGCAGCGCCGCACCGGCGCAACGGCAAGCTGAGGTTTCTGGCGATCACCGCGCCCAAACGCATCGCGGGCGAGTTCAGCGATGTGCCGACATGGAAAGAGCAAGGTGTTGACGTGGCGGCATCCAACTGGCGTTTTATCACCGCGCCCGCCGGGCTGACTGCGGCGCAAATCGCATGGTGGGACGCGCTGTTTGCGCGCACCGTCAAATCACCCGAATGGAAAAAAGCGCTCGACGAACAATACTGGATAGACGAATATGTTCCCAGCGGCGCTGCGCGCAAATATCTCGATCAGGAAAACGCGGAGACGCGGGAGATTCTCACCGATTTGGGATTGGTAAAATCGCCATAGGCGCGATGGGACTGTAGATCGTAATACCATAGCTCGACAAAACCACACGGAAGAAGGCGCACCGCATCATGGAAACCGGACTCAAGGGCAAAACTGTTTTGATCACCGGCGCAAGCCGCAATATGGGGCGCGTGACGGCGCTGGCGTATGCGCGCGAGGGCGCGAACCTTGCCTTGTGTACCAGCTCGAAAATGGTAGGGCTGGAAGAAACCGCGCGGCAGGCGCGCGCACTGGGCGCGCAGGTGCTGACGCATCGCTGCGACGTGTCCGATGGCGAGCAGGTCGCGGTGTTTGTGGCGGCGGCGCGCAAGCAATTCGGCGGCGTTGATGTCGCGGTCAACAACGCGGTGTATCGCGCAGAGGCCAAAGGCAAGGGATTTCTTGATCTGCCGTTCGACATCTGGCAGCGCAATATCGAGGTCAATCTCACCGGTCCGTATCACATCTGCCGCAACGTGATTCCCGACATGCAGAAAAAAGGCTGGGGACGCATCGTCAATTTTTCAGGGATCGCGCCGTTTTTGGGTCATGGCGCGCACAAGGCGATGGTCAAGGTCGGCATCATCGGCTTCACGCGAGGGCTCGCAACGGAATTCGCCGCCAACGGCATCACCGCCAACTGCATCGGCCCCGGCGCCATCGCCACCGAGCGTGAGACGCATTTACCTGAAAAGAAATTGCACGCCGGACAACCCGTGCGCCGCCTCGGCAAGCCCGAGGAAATCGCGGACCTCACCGTTTATCTGTCGAGCGAACAGGCGGGATTTATCACCGGGCAGTGTTATCTGGTGAATGGCGGGTGGTATTACTTGTAGGCTGGTACCTGCCGCTATGCCCGCTGCGCACCCGGCTTACCGTTGGTCACCACAAACGCCGCCAGCTCGCTGATCGTCGCCTGCGGATCGGTCACGCGCGACACCACGCGCAGCTTCGCGTTGCATTGTGCGGGCGTCACATCAAACGCCGTATAACCACGCTGCGTTCCATTCGAGAACTTCAAATGAGGGTTGTTTTGCAGCGCCATCGTGGTGATTTTTTCGTTGGGGCCTTGCGAGGTGATCGAGGTGCCAACGAATTCCGTTGCGATCACCGGTGACTTGGGGTCATCAAAATCGACTTTGAGATCGGCGACGATGGCGTTGTGCACATCGCCGCCGAGTACGATGGGGTTGCTGATCTTGCGCCCGGCGATGTGATTCAGCAGCCGTTCGCGCGCCTTGGGGTAGCCGTCCCAGCCGTCGGTCCAGTAGCCCTGTTCGCCGCCGACCATGCGGGTTTGTTTGGCCATCAGCGTTTGTTGCGCGATGATGTTCCAGCGCGCGGTGGATTTTTCCAGCGCGGCGTTGAGCCAGCGTTCCTGTTCCGCGCCCAGCAGCGTCAAATCCGGCGACAGACGCTCCGGGCAATCGGCGTCCTTGACCACGGTGCTGCCGCCGCGTCCCGCGCGTGGGCACACCTGATGCGAGCGGTGCTGCCGGTCGTCGAGCACGAACACGCGCGCGAGCTGGCCGAAACCGGCCTCGCAGTAGATGCGCGCAGCGGGGCCGCGCGGACGCGCCCACGCGGGTAGCGGCATGTGCTCGTAATACGCTTGATACGCGGCAGCGCGGCGTTTTAAAAACTCATCCGGCGGATCGAGATCCTGCGAGCGGTCATTGGCGTAATCGTTATCGACTTCATGGTCGTCCCACGTCACCAGCCACGCGAATGCCGCGTGCGCGGCTTGCAAATCCGCATCGCTTTTATACAGCGCGTAGCGATTGCGATACTCGGTCAAGTTCATCGGTTCACCGACGCCGTGGCTGCGCACGCGGGTGTTGCCCCACGAGGCTTCGTAGATGTAATCGCCGACATGTATCACCAGATCAAGGTCTTCACGCGCCATGTGGCGATATGCGCTGAAGTAACCTTGTTCGTACTGCTGGCACGAAGCCAGCGCGAAACGCAGCCGGTCACCGGGTGCATTGGCGACAGGCGCGGTGCGAAAGCGCCCGACGGTGCTGGTGGCGCCGCCCGCGTGAAAGCGATACCAGTAGACGCGCGCCGGTTGCAACCCGCTGACTTCGGCGTGTATCGAATGCCCGAGTTCGGGCGTGGCGTGCTCGATGCCTTTGCGCAGCACCTTGCGAAACGTTTCGTCATCGGCGATTTCCCAAGCCACTTCAACCGCGGCATCGGGCATGCCGCCGCCGTTCAAGGCGTCGGGCGCGAGCCGTGTCCACAGCACGATGCCGTCGGGTTGCGGGTAGCCGGACGCAACACCGAGCGCGAACGGGTTTTTGTCGAAGCGCGGCTGCGCCAACAGGCGCGGCGTTACCGATGACAGCGCCAAGCCGCAAGCGGCAAGCAGGAAAGTGCGGCGGGCGGGCATGCTGGCGAACTGATTATAGTTATATAAGTGTTTGTTTTTAAACATTATTATGTTTAATTCCTGCCGCATCTGCATGGCAGTCTAACGTGAGCATACCGCGTATGGGGCGGGTGTCGCAGGGCTCATGCCGCGGCTGCACCTGATACGGTTTCACGGCGTGCTCGCGCCGAATGCGAAGTTGAGATCGAAGGTAGTACCCGTGCCGGCGCAGCAAAAGACGGTGGACGAGGGCGATTGCCGACACGCGCACAGCGCGCCGGTGTGCATGAGCTGGGCGCGCTTGCTCAAGCGCGTGTTCGATATTGACATTGAGCGTTGCGCTTGTGGCGGCAAATTGAAGCTCGTTGCGGTGATCGAAGAACCGGCGGTGATCGAGAAGATACTCACGCACTTGGGGCTGGCTGCACAGCCGCCGCCAAGAGCACCGGCAAGGCGGCGGGTGGATTTGCTGGAGTGGGCTTGAGCTTGATGAATCGGACGGTTTTTACCGGGGGCGAGGGGGTGGGTCGGCCTATAGGGATGCGAGCGATAAATTGACGCGCAAAATCATGTATTTACGGTGGGTGTTGGAATGCCGGATTTTTGGCAGGCGAACCGTGTGAGCGAATGACCGGGAAATTGACTGTCAGCAGCGGCGCGGATACAGTGGGCTTTGGTCAAAAAGGACTTTTAAAATTCCTATACCCGAACGGCTCATGAACGACCTGCAAAGCGTGATGACGCCGAATACGCAGATCGTCACCGACGCGAGCTACTCTTCGATCTGGGCGATGAACTACCTCATCGCCGGCTACGCGGGACAACGCTTCCTGACAGGGTGCGGATTGGCCGGCTTGGGCTGGGGCCTCCCCGCCGCGATCGGCGCAAAAGTCGCGCACCCGTCGCGCGAAGTCGTGTGCATCGCCGGCGACGGCGCGTTCGCACACGTGTGGTCTGAACTCGAAACTGCGGTGCGCATGAAGACCAAGATAATTATGATTGTTATTAATAATCAAATACTTGGACGTGCGGCACAAAGATCTCTGTGGGCGCGCGTTGAGTGATTGCGGGCCACACAGACCCGCGAGGAGCACAATCGCTGTACCGGCTTGACGGAGTGGTTTGGGAGACGAAATGCAGAACGTGAAATACCTGATCCTGGTGCTGCTCGTGGCTGCGTGTGCGGGCGGTGAGTCGTTGGCGGCTGGCACGGCGAAGAAGGCCGAACCGATCGAAGATCTAACTTCTGCAGCGCTCGAAAAACGCCAAGCGCTTGGCGCGCTGCGTAAACAAGTGATCGTCGATCCCGCAAAATGGCCGAGGGGCGACGTGCCCGCACTCGATTTCACCAAGGCGACCGGTAACGCCATCATCGTCCATGCCGAGAGCGGCCAACTCAAAAATCCCTTGTCAACAGTGACGGGCGCTGTTCCCTTTAAGCTGTTTCACCTGCAGGACGACCCGTACCGGCTTGCCCTTTCCGCAAGAGGCATCGGCCTGAACAAGGGAGAGGACAAAACGAAGTACCATACTGATCAGTACCGGCCGGCGCTCGAACAGATGGTTCGTGCCAAGTATGTGCTGTTCGTCGTCGGTGAGTTGGACGAACCCAAGGTCGATGTGATTGGGATGAAGTCATTCACTGCCGGCAAACTCGAAGGCGCTGCCATCCTCTACGAGATCGAATCGAAAAAGCCGCTTGGCGGCTTTGCGATTGAAGCAAGGAACAGCGCCAAAATCACCACGCGCACCGGCAATTACACCGGTCAGGCACTCGATGCCGTGATGCACGATTTCGAGAACAACGCGCGCGCGTCGCTGTGGAAGGGACTCAAGGCGCGGTTTCCATCGGCGAAGATTCCGACGATTGTGTATCTTGACTCGAAAGAATAAAGTCTCAGCTCGCGAAAACAATCCGATATTCACATGAAAACCCGTTTCATCCTAATAAGCTTTTTTGCCTGCATTGTTCTTGCCGCATGCAACCCACCCGAGCTGGGCAGCCCTGTTGAGTTTTCAAAGGCCTGTGCAGTCGCTAACGAAAAGAAAATCGTCGAAGTAGGCGGATACCTGAGTCCCGGCAGAAGTATCTATTGCTCCAATCGGAGCGGCAGGATGGAGTGCGCCTACAGGCTTACCGAAACGCCGGGTGAAGGAAAAAGCATCAGCGCCGACATCGAACAGGGTGCGCGCGCGAATCAGGCCGAAAAACTGAAGAGCGGCTATAAGCGCGAGGACATCAAAATTCGCGACAGCAACGGTAATATTATCGATCTGGCTAAAAAAGTCAGACTAACTGGAAAAATGAGCGTGACACCGGATCTCACCGTGTGTCTAATCCAGGCGACCAAGATCGAACAATAATCTGGTTGTGTAACGAGGAACGCAAACTACTCCGCGGCAACCTCCCGCAACGTCCCCGCCACAGTCCCCACCAATTCATCGATTTGCGCCTTGCTGATGATGAGTGGTGGTGACAACGCGATGATGTCACCGGTAGTGCGCAAAACAAAGGGGTCACGTCTTCCATTTAAAAAACACCCTCCTATATCTCACCCAGTTTACGCAGCGCGGCGGCTAACAGGATAGTCTCGATGAATCACGTGACGCGCTTTCAGTTACTGACGGGGCTTCCAGCGCGGCTGGCGGCGGCCTTCGGCGCCGCCGAGTTGGTTGCTGCTACGAGCGCGTTGAGCGAACCTGGAATTGGCCGCTTGCTGCGTTACGATGAACTGCGAATCGGCGGGCGCCTGCTGCCGTCCTCAATACCACGCGTGGTTATCAGTCTTGATCCGCCTATCGATGCGCGCTCCCTGTGTGTGGCATGGGGCGTTGAACGCCCGGTCGCCGTCTCGGGAGACGTCCGTCAGCGAAACTGGCACATCCGAATGGCTGGGGATGAGTTAGCGGATCCATACAGCCGACGCATTGCCGTAACACCCATCCGCGCCGGGCGCTGGGAAGTCGAATTGCGCCTTGCGGGCCGGCCCGCCGGCGGACTGCCGGACATTGTGGCGGGCGCGTCACCGGCCTACGACATTCTCGAACGCAGCTCCGAGATCTCGCGCATCGAGGTGAATCCAGCCGCAGTGCAGGCGGCGGTCATCGGTGGAGGGCATGCCGATGCGCAAACGCTCCTCGTATCGATGGCCTCCAGATACTCGGCATGGCATAGCGGCTGGGCGGTGGACACG
>VFLF01000771.1 GCA_009885185.1 Nitrosomonadales bacterium
GGCCGCTTGATGGCGCTGGGAAACTCGCGCATCAGCGCGGCGGCCCTGGCGTCGTTCAAACCCTGCTGACGCGCTGCCGGCAGATCGCGAAACGTCTTGCCCTTGGTGTTCAACACGCGTTCCCAGCCGGCCTGCTTGATCCAGACCTTGATGCGCTCTTCAGGCGCGCCGAGCTTTTTGTAATCGTGAAAGGTGTATTCGATGCCTTTGCCTTCGAGCCACGCGAAGGCTTTTTTCATGGTGCTTCAGTTGCGGATGCCGTAGATCGTAACCACGTTGGTTCCTTTCAGGAGGTGAGAAATTCGTGCACGACAGTGATTTGATCGTCCGCCATCAGCATGGGCGCGTGCCCGATGCCGTCGAACGCCACCAGCCGCGCCTTGGGACCGCGTTGCGTCATGGCTTGCGCGGTGTCTTGCAGCAGCAAGTCTGAATCCGCGCCGCGCAACAGCAGCGTGGGGCAGGTGATACGGTCGTAGTAATCCCATAGCTCAATGTCGTTGATGGGGCCTTGCTGAAACGGCGCCGCGATGCCGGGATCGTAATTCATGACCCATGCGCCGTCGGCGTTTTGTTTCGCGTTGTGGCGCGTCAGATGATCCCACTGCGCGTCGGTGAGCGGGCCGAACGGCGCGGAAACATAACGCACGTAGGCATTCATTTCATCCAGTGACGCAAACACGGGCGCCTTGCCGACATACTTGCCGATGCGTTCCAGCGAGGCCTTGGGGATCAGCGTGCCGACATCGTTCAGCACCAGCCTGCGCACGGGCGTGCCCGGCAAACTCGCCAGCAACATGCCGATCATGCCGCCCATCGAGGTGCCGACCCACAGGATGTCTCTGGGGCCATCCGCCGTCAGGCGCGCCAGCAGCGTGTTGATATCGGCGAGGTACTGCGGCAGGCCGTAGTGCTTTTTGTCGGCCAGCCATTCGCTTTGGCCGCGACCGACGATATCGGGACACACCACGCGAAAGTCATGTGCCAGCGATTGCGCCAGTGCGTCAAAGTCGCGGCAGTTGCGCGTGAGGCCATGCACGCAAATGACAATGCGCGGGTTGGCGCGCTGCCCCCACTCAGTGTAGTGCATGTGGTGCAGGCCGGTGGGGCTGAGACATTGAACGAAATTTTCTTGCATGATTTCCTTATGAGGAACAACTCACGTGTATGTCTTTCGCCCAGTCCGGCGGCGGCGCGGCATAGGCCTCGAACGCGGGCTGTTCGTCAAACGGACGTTGCAGCAGCGCGAGCAAGCGGTCGATCTCGGAAAAATCGCGATGCTTCTCCGCTTTTTCGATGGCCGCCTGCGCGAGATGATTGCGCAGTACGTATTTCGGATTGACGGCGTGCATGCGGGCGCGGCGCTCCGTATCGTCGCTGGATTCCGCCGCCAGGCGCGCGGCGTAGCGGCCGGCCCAGGCGTCGAATGCAGGGCGGTTGATCATCAAGTCTCGCGCAGTATCCAGGTTGGCGAGCGCGCGAAAGAAAATCGTGTAGTCGGTGCCGTGTTCCGCCAGTAGCGCCAGCAGATCGCTGATGAGCGCGGTGTCGTCATCCATTGCTTGTGCCAGGCCCAGCTTGGCGCGCATCAACGCCGCGTACTTTTTCATAAACGCGCCTTCGTAACGCGCCAGCGCGGCGTTGCATTGTTCCGCATCGATAAGCGGCGTCAATGCCTGCGCCAGGCGAGAGCAATTCCACAGGCCGATGTAAGGTTGATTCCCGTAGGCGTAGCGGCCCTGATCGTCGGAGTGATTGCAAATGTGGCCGGGGTTGAACGCTTCCATGAATCCGAACGGGCCATAGTCGAGCGTGAGACCGAGTATCGACATATTGTCGGTGTTCATCACGCCGTGGCAAAAACCCACGGTCTGCCACTGCGCGATCAGCCGCGCGGTGCGTTCAACGACCTCGATCAGGAATTTTTCATAGACGTCCGGCGCGCCGTGGCATGCCGGAAAATGTTCTTGGATGACGTGATCAGCGAGCTGTTTCAGATGCTCGTGCTGTTGCCGCGCGTAAAAAACCTCGAACGAGCCAAAGCGCACGTGCGAGGGCGCCAGCCGCAGCAGCACCGCCGCGGTTTCCGGCGTTTCGCGATACACCGGCTCGTCAGCGCCCGCGATGCCGAGCGCGCGGGTAGTGGGGATGCCCAGCGCGTGCATGGCCTCTGAACAAAGGTATTCACGGATGGTCGAACGCAGCACCGCGCGTCCATCGGCGGTGCGCGAGAACGGCGTTTCGCCCGCGCCCTTGAGTTGCAGCGTCCAGCGTTCGCGTTTGGCATTGACGATTTCGCCGAGCAGAATCGCGCGACCGTCGCCGAGTTGCGGCACAAAGGTGCCGAACTGGTGACCGGCATACAGCATCGCCAGCGGCTCGGCGCCGGACGGCACGTGATTGCCCGCCAGCAGATCGAGAAAGCGTTCGCTACGCGTATCGGCAGGATCCAGATCGAGCAGTGCGGCGGCGTCTTCGCTCACGCTCACCAGATAAGGCGCGGCCAGCGGCGTGGGATGCAGCTTGCGATAAAAAGCCGGGGGCAATCGCGCATAGCGGTTGTCGAAGGCGAGTGTGTCGATGGTTGTGACCGTGGATGGCATGGAGTGAATTATAGGCGGTAGTTTGCGTAGTGCTAGTATTGCACGCCATTCCTTTATTCATCAGGACACACCATGGACAAAGCCATCTGGGCCAACTGGTACAACCTTTCCGGCGACAACAAAGAGGCGTATCTCGACTGGCTGCACGGCAAGTTCATGCCGAAGATACTCGCCAATCCGGGCGTGTTGTGGGCGGCACACTACAAAGTGGATCAAAAGCCCATTGGGCATCGCATTACGCGCACGCAAGACCCGGCGGTGGGCACGGGCAACGATTACATACTGCTGTTCGGCGGCGAAAGCACGCACGCGTTCGCACGCGATGCGCTGTCGTTCGCGCGCGGAACCACCGATCGTTGGGCCGCACAGTTATCCGACGAAGACAAAACCATGCTCGCCCGACGCGCGGATGTGCGCTTGAGCATCATGACCGAAGAGGCGCGCGTGCAGGGGCCGGAAAGCGGTCAGCGCGAAGGTCTGCGCAAACCCGCGCCGTGCATACAGATCGGCAGCTTCAACGGCCCGACGCCCGAAATCGAAGAAGAGTTGCTCGCGTGGTACGCCGACTGGCGCATGGCGTCGATGGCGAAAATGCCCGGCTGTCTCGGCATGCGCAAACTGGTCGGCACCGTGGGCTGGAACAAGCACGGCGTGATCTACGAATTTTTATCGCTCGAAGCGCGTGCCGCGGCGGTGGCGCAAGTGCCGGTGCTGTATCCCGAGATGGAAGCATGGACCAACCAATGCGTGCCCAAGCTGGTGCACGCGTATGGCTCGCCGCACGTGGCCGCACGGATCTTTGTGCTGGAGAAGTAATTACAAAAAAATACAATAAAAACAAATAGTTATGTTGTTTATGGTGCCGGATAACTAATGCTGGTTAGCGCGTCGTCGCAACGAATTCGTCGTCGCCCTGATGCTCGCGTTCGAACTTCAGAAAATCGTAGTAGCCGCAAACCGCGCCGTACGGGTAGGTGCGGCAGGGGTGCGGTCGCGCTTCGTATACCGTGCAGCGCCGCGCGGTGCGGTCGAAAAACACGCACATGGACTTGAAGTGTTCGTCCTGATGGTGGCGCAGCACCACCTTGCCGTCATCCACCTTGGTGTAGCGTTTTTCGGCGACGTCGGGCGCGATTTCCAGATGCTTGGCCAGTCGTTTGATATCGTGTTGCGATACTTCGATGTGATCGTAGCTGCAGCAATAACCGGGGCATTTGCTGCAATCGTATTTGTTTTTCATTATGTCAGGTACTCTTGGTTACTCAGCGGCGGATTTTGCGTTCGATTTTGCGTTATTTCGTCCCGCCGCGCCATCCATCAGATAGGTGCCGAGCGCCGCCCAGTCGCGTTCGCCGTAACCGGCGGCGATGGCCGCGCGATGCTGCGAGCGCAGGAGTTCCGCCGTGGGCATCGCCACGCCGAGGTCATGCGCGGTTTGCAGCGTGAGCTCGATGTCCTTCAGGCCGAGCGTGAGCGGAAAGGTAGGATTGGGCGGGTTGTCGAGCATCATCCCGCCGTAGCTCTTGAACGCGGGCGCGTTCATGTTGGTGCTGGTGATGATGTCGAAAAACATGCGCGGATCGACGCCGGCTTTTTCGACCAGCGACTGTGCTTCGCCCAGACTCTCGATAATGGATCCGAGCAAAAAATTGCGCGCAACTTTGACCGCGTTGGCCTTGGGCGCCTCGGCGGCGACGTTGAACCAGCGCCGGCCCAGCACCTTAAACAGCGGTTCGCATAGCGCTATCGCGGCAGGCGCGCCGGCGGCGATGATATCCAGCTCGCCGCGCGCGCCGAATTCGGGCCGTCCAAACACTGGGGCGCTGATATACGGCGAGCCGTGCTCGCGGTGCAGGTCGTCCAGCCGCTGCCCCATGCGCATACTGACCGACGCCATGTTCAAATGCACGGTTGTTGCCGGCAGCCGTTGCAGCAAGCCGCTGCTGATCCATACCGCTTCGACCGAGGCATCGTCGGCGAGCATGGTAATCACCACCTCGCATGCCAGCGTTTCGGCCAATGTGTTCGCGATCACCGCGCCGCGCGCGGCAAACGGTTCCGTCACCGCGCGCGTACGGTTCCACACCGTCAGTTGGTGTCCGCTGTCGATCAACCGCGATGCCATGCCGCGGCCCATTTGCCCGAGACCGATAAAGCCGATGTTCATGCTGCGTGCTCCCTGCGTGTTCCAATCGAGGCTCCGATTGTGCCGCGAATGAATGCAAAACGATAGGGCGTTGCAACGTGCGCTACAATGCTTGCCTGCGTTTTCTGGAGGAGGGCGCCGTGAAAAAAATCGTATCGTTGTTGGGGATTGCCGTGGTGTCCGTGCTCGCGGTCGGGCAGGCCGTCGCGCAGAATTACCCCAGTCGCAGCATACGCATTGTGTTGCCGTGGCCACCTGGCGGCATTACCGACGTGATCATGCGCGCGGTTAATATGCATTTGTCGGAGACGTTCGGTCAGCCACTGGTGATCGATAACCGACCCGGCGCGGGCGGCACGCTGGGGGTTGCGCTTGCTGCCAAGGTGCCGGCGGATGGCTAC
>VFLF01000298.1 GCA_009885185.1 Nitrosomonadales bacterium
GAACGCCAGCATGCGCAGCAACGACATGGTGAACCCCGCATACTCGTCCGGCGCCAGCCCGATATCGCCGCGGCCCTGCACGGCGATCTGGTAATACAGTTGCAAATCATCAGCGCAGAATTGCCGTGCCAGTGCCAGCAAAGCCTCGCGGTCCGGATCATCATCAGCCACCGTATCCGGCAGTTGTTGCGCCAGCGCCAGACGGTGCAGCAGCGTGCCCATATCCAGCAAGGCCGCTTCAAACGACAAGCTACGCGCAGCCATTTCGTCGGCCTTGGCCATCATCGCAGCACCGTCGCCCCGCGCAAGTGCATCGAGAATCGCATACAAATACTGTTGATCCACCGTGCCGAGCATGGCACGCACCGACGCTTCGTCCACCTGCCCGCCGCCATGGGCAATCGCCTGATCGAGTAGCGACAACGAGTCACGCAAACTGCCCTGTGCGGCACGCGCGATCAAGGCCAGCGCCGCCGGCTCAAATGTGACTTGCTCCGCTTCCAGCACAAAACGCAGGCGCTCCGCGATCTGTTGTTGGGGGATTTGCTTGAGATTGAACTGCAGGCAACGCGACAGCACCGTGACCGGGATTTTTTGCGGATCGGTGGTGGCGAGTATGAATTTCACGTGCGCCGGCGGTTCTTCGAGCGTCTTCAACATCGCGTTAAACGCATTGCGCGACAGCATATGCACTTCGTCGATGATATAGACCTTGAAGCGTCCGCCCGACGGCGCATACAGCGCGTTTTCCAGCAACTCGCGCATGTTATCGACCTGCGTGTTGGACGCCGCATCCAGCTCCACCAGATCAACAAAGCGGCCGGCATCGATTTCAGTACACGCGCCGCATTTGCCGCAGGGGGCGTCTGTGATCCCGGTTTCGCAGTTCAGCGCCTTGGCGATGATGCGGGCCAGTGTGGTCTTGCCCACGCCGCGCGTGCCGGTAAACAAGTAAGCGTGATGTAGACGCTGCTGCTTGAGCGCATTGCTCAACGCGCGGACCACGTGTTCCTGCCCGACGAGTTCAGTGAATGATTTGGGGCGCCACTTGCGGGCGAGTACCTGGGTCATGGCGGGAGAATACGCAACGAATCGTCTGGAAAGCTAAACGCGTATTTTACGCCGCATTGCGGCAAGCGTTCACCCCGAACGCACGTGCAACCGTTTAAAACCAGTATTGCGCCCGAACTTGCGTGAAGTTTATGCCGTTGTTGGGCTGCTTAATGCCGGCATTGGATAAGTGCTGATAACGCAGCCCGATATCAAACGCGCGCTTTGTGCCGAATTGATAGCCTATGCCCAGATGCTCGCTGAACTGGAACGTGGTGCCGAAGCGCCTGGGGCCCAGTGTGGTATCCGACAGCAAATGAAAACCGATGGCGGCCTCCACGTAAAGCCCCTGCCCGCTGTTCTGTTGCAAGCGAAAGGTCGGCGTCAACCCTATTTCGGTAATACGGCGATTTAGGCCAGGCAATGCATCGCGCGTCCAATGCCCCACGGACAAATCCCAAAACCCGCCGACGTGGACTTGACTGCCTTTAAGCCACTGTTGATCCCACTTCCATTGCAGTCCCGCACGCCCCATGCGGGCGCTGTCACCCTGACCCAACTCAAACGAGACGCCATCCACCGCCCAAGCACATGCGGGAAGCGCTGCGCATGTCAGCAACAACATTCGAACCCACTTGGAGCAAAGTGTCATTTTTATTTTTTAAAAATAATGTTTATATTCAAATAGTTATTGTTTATAACGTTTTTTATAAATTAAGTATATTCCATTACCCATTGTTTTTATTGAAAGTACTAAATTATTAAATTGATGTCAAGAAAATGGCCCACTTATCGATATAGGGGTGTTTTATCTTCGCAACACCCCCGACTACTGCATACTGCGGCGTCACGTGAAACTTGGCGGGAATTGTTCAGAGCTAGTAAAGCACCTCCCGTGTCCCGCAGCGGCATTCACGTGCGACTATCGGTGGTTCGCTTGGCTTGGCTTGTTATGGCGGCAATGCCGATAAGATCAAAAAAAAATCCAAACACACAAGCCAACAAAGTGGGGGTGGCGAGCCTGACCCCCGGCACTTGCAGAGAATAGCTTTGGCTGCTTCCTTCCGGACCTGACCAGGTTGACTACCATGCAATGCGGGGAGGCCCGCCGTAGTCTGCAACAAAGACGTAAGTATGCACGCCATCAGGTTTTTTTGCCAGCGTCCCGCAGTTGTGCGGCTTTACAAGGCCGGCGTTTAATGCTTTTATAAAGATACAAAATACCGAGCAACCGCAACCCTCCGGAGCCGCGCATGTCCAACATTGAATCCGTATTACACGAAGACCGCCTGTTCCCACCCAGCGACGCGTTTGTCAAGCAGGCCAACATTTCCGGCATGGATGCTTATCGCAAGCTGTACGCGGAAGCCGAAAAAGACTTCGAGGGATTTTGGGCCCATCTGGCGCGCAAGGAGCTGTTGTGGCAAAAACCGTTCACCAAAACCCTGGATGAATCCAACGCCCCTTTCTTCCGCTGGTTTCACGATGGCGAGTTGAACGCTTCTTACAATTGTCTGGACCGGCACCTGAAAACCCAGCCGGATAAAGTTGCCATCATCTTCGAAGCTGATGACGGCAAGGTCAACACTATTACCTACCGCGAATTGCATCGCCAGGTTTGCATCGCGGCCAACGGGTTGAAATCACGCGGCATCAAGAGTGGTGACCGCGTGATCGTGTACATGCCGATGTCGATCGAAGCCGTGGTGTGCATGCAGGCGTGCGCGCGCATCGGCGCGATTCATTCGGTGGTGTTCGGCGGTTTTTCGGCCAAGAGTTTGCAGGAACGCATTATCGACGCCGGCGCGGTCGCCGTGCTGACCGCCGATGGCCAATTCCGCGGCGGGCGTGAAATTCCGTTAAAACCCGCGGTGGATGAGGGCATTGCGCTGGGCGGTTGCGAGTCGATTCATAGCGTGGTGGTTTATAAACGCACCGGCACCGCCGTTGCATGGGATGCCAAACGCGACGTGTGGTTGCACGACCTCGTCAAAGGACAATCCGAAACCTGTGAACCCACATGGGTCAACGCCGAGCATCCGCTGTTCATTCTTTACACCTCCGGCTCCACCGGCAAGCCCAAGGGCATTCAGCATTCCACCGGCGGTTATCTGCTGTGGACGATACTCACGATGAAGTGGACGTTCGACTATAAACAAAGCGACGTGTTCTGGTGTACGGCGGACGTGGGCTGGGTCACAGGGCAC
>VFLF01000426.1 GCA_009885185.1 Nitrosomonadales bacterium
CAACAAATAAACCGTTTATTCAGATGTCAGGTGCAGCATTAGGTGTGTTGTCCTTGCTGCTCGGTGGTTGTGCAACTACCGGTGTTGCAAACGAGTCCGGAGCCGTTCCAGTTGCTGTTGACCCATCACAACGCGGACCTGTTTCCGGCGTTGGTATCGAAGGGCAAGACGTGGTAGCGATGACCGACCAAATGATTCGAGACATGTTAGCCAATCCAAGACTTTCTAATACGCCCAAATCACCCCGAGTTATTATTGACGCGGAATTTTTTGCCAACGAATCGACACAGCCGTTTAATAAAAATCTAATTGTCAATCGGATGCGCACAAGTCTAAATCGCGCCTCCAATGGCCGCATCATGTTCGTAGGCAACCAGTATTCTGGCGCCGTCGCACAGGCAAGAGAATTGAAAAGAAAAGGGGTCACAGACATTGGCACCACCGGTCTGACCAAAGCTCAACTGGGTGCAGATTTTCGACTTGGCGGAACAATTGCGTCACTGGATTCACGTAATTCCAAGACAGGCATGATTCAGCGTTACTACCAAATCAACTTTGAAATGTTTGATTTGGAAACAAGCGAAATCGTTTGGAGCGGCTTGTATGAATTTGCCCGAGCTGGTGCTGATGATGTGATCTACCGCTAATTTGTTTCACTAAATAACTTGTATAAGGGATTAATAATGAACAAAAAAGTCACCGCTGTCCTGCTAGTTTCTATGTTCTTAGCTACTGGAGTTTCCTATGCCAATGAATCTAAGGAAGCTCTATCTCAGTTTTTGGTAAACAAACCCGAAAAGCTCAAACCTTTCTACCAAGTCCTTTACCTCGAAGGTGAACGGAATGCAGTTCTCAATTTCAATATGCTGGGATTAGCTGCAATGGAAATTGGTGAATACCAGACTGCGGAAAGAGCCTTCGACGAATCTATCAAACGTATCGATTCCATTTATGCGAACGATGAAAATGCCCAAAAAGCCAAATCTATTTGGAACGAAGAAAAACTCAAAGACTGGAAAGGCGAACCGTATGAAAGGACTATGACTTACTTTTACCGCGGCCTCCTATACATACGTACGGGTGACTACGACAACGCAGCCGCATCTTTTCGGGCTGCGGATTATCAGGATACCCAGGCGGAGCAAGAGTCTTTTCAGGGTGACTTTGGCTTGATGCCGTATATGGCTGCCTGGTCACAAAACTGTCGTGGCAATAAAGTTCAGGCAAAAGACCTGCTAAAACAAGCAATCGACAAAGACACCACCTTTGCCTCAACGTTCTCATCGTTGCCACTTGAAGAAAATTTCGTCATGGTTATTGACTCGGGTGCAGGGCCCTATAAGGAAGGTTCTGGCCAATATAAAGAACTACTCCAAATCAAGGATCGGACTGACGGTAAAGATGCGCTGGTAAAAGTAGAGTCGGCCACCGGTGAAAAAATAAAACTCTCAAATACTTTTAGTGTCGGGGACGTATATTTCCAGGCCAGCACCCGCGGAGGACGTCAGATCGACGGCGTTCTTAACGGCAAAGCCCGATGGAAAGACGGCACAGACACCGTTGGAGATGTCGCAACCAGCGTAGGAACTGCTGCCATGCTTGCTGGCTCAATGGGTAACGATAGCGGCATGGCAAATTTTGGTGCCTTCTCCTCATTGTTCGGGATAGTTGCCAAAATCGCGGCACAAGCCATGACCCCAGCTGCTGATACTCGCCACTGGGGCTCTCTACCGCGCAACATCGCATTAGCCGCGGCCACAACTAAAGACAAGGAGAACATGCCAAATTTAGTTCTGCGCTACAACAATGGTAACGGTGAAGCAACTAAGCCTATCACCTTCGTAGCCAAAAACGGTACCTGTGGCATAGCTTGGGCGCGTACCCGTTCAGCGCTAACACCAGCGCAAGGTGGTATTGCCAATCTGAGTGCCAATCCAATATCAGATGACAGCGGTCGCAAGGCAAAGAATGTCGCCTTCCGCACCATGCTTCCAGACTCTTTTTAAGAGAGCAACAAAATGAATAAATCCGCTATTTCGATAGCTCTCTTCGCCCTGATTGTGACAGGGTGTGCACAAACGCAAATCGTTTCATGGCCAGTCGTTGAATGTAGCGCCCCTTCGTGGGCGCAAGTGCAGGGCTCACCATCGCCAGATCAAATCGGCAAACTCGCGCTGGTAGGCAAGGATTACGGCATGGCGATGACCCCCATCCCATTGAATGCCGTGCAAATGACCAACAAGGCGCTGGCTGAAACAGTCGCCATTCAGTCGGTAGTGGCACGGCGCACCCCCACCGACTCAGTCCAAGTCACCAGCCGGTTTGTGAACTGCACCGACAGGAAGATCACAATGCAAGTGCGCACCTCCTTTATGGATGCCAGCCAGGTGCCGACAGAGCCCATCTCGGCCTGGCGCACCGTGTTCGTGCAGCCTCGCGCCACTGCCGTGTATCAGGAAAACTCCATCGGACGCGGCACGGTTGCTCACTATCTTATCGAAGTTGCACCATATTAAGGGGCTCGTCATGCGCAAACCCACCCCCGCCGTGTTTGCCCTGTTCGCCGTCCTCATGGTGAGTGGCGTAGCCAATGCGGAATTCCAGTACCGTTCCACCGGGGCGCCCGTCATGGAGCCTCCGCCCGCCCCCAA
>VFLF01000908.1 GCA_009885185.1 Nitrosomonadales bacterium
CGAAACCCTGGCGGACGACACCGTGCGCAAACGTTTCGCCGATCTGGGGCAGGAGATTCCGCCGCGCGAGGAGCAGACGCAGCAGGCGTTGGCCCGGTTTCACAAGGCGGAAATCGACAAGTGGTGGCCGCTGATGAAGGCGGCGGGAATTAAGGCGGAATAATGTGGGTGTGTCACGGATGTCCTTCCTGGCGCATTATTTTTCGCACTCCACGCCCGTCATTCTGGCGAAAGCCAGAATCCAGATCGTAGCGTGATGCGCAGCATCTGAATGAGATCCTTCGGATCGGATTACACACTGGATTCTGGCTTTCGCCAGAATGACGGTGTTGGTGTTACGGTGGCCACCGGCTTATCGCGAAAACACTACCGCGCAACGATGCCCGCTTTTTTCGCCAACTGACTGACCAACGCGATCTGGTCGACGAGAAACTTGTCGAGTTGTTCCGGCGTGGTGGGCGCGGCGTCCATGCCGATAGCGCCCATGCGGCTTTGAATCTCCGGCTCGCTCAGCACGCGCACAATTTCGCGGTTCAACTTGGTGATGATGGCACGCGGCGTTTTCGCCGGCGCGAAGAAGCCTGCCCACGAATCCCAGCGAAAGCCGGGGTAGCCCAGTTCCGCCACGGTCGGCAGATCGGGATGCACGGGTATGCGCTTGGGCGTGGTGACGGCCAGCGCGCGTAGCCGGCCATCGCGGATCAGGCTCACCGTCGAGCCCAGCGGCGCCATGGTGAACTGCACGCGCCCGCCGATGGTGTCGGTAATGGCTTCGGGCACGCCTTTGTACGGTATATGCACGATGTCGATGTTCATCGTCTGTTTGACGATTTCACCGGCGAAGTGCATGCCGCTGCCGTTGCCAGCCGAGGAGTAGTTCAGTTGTCCGGGCTTGGCTTTGGCGAGCGCGACGAACTCCTGCAAATTTTTCACGCCGAGCGAGGGTGTCACCGCCAGCACGTAGGCGGCGGTGTAGCTCATCGAAATACCCGTGAGATCCTTGATGGTATCGAACGGCAATTTGGCGTAGATCGACGGCGAGATCGCAATCGACGATGACGAGGTGAGCAGCGTGTGGCCATCAGGCGTGGCGTCGGTGACGATTTTCGTGCCGACCACGCCGCCCGCGCCGGGGCGATTGTCGATCACCACTTGTTGGCCGAGCGCATCGCTCAGTTTGGGCGCGATCAGGCGCGCGGCGATGTCGGGCTGGCCGCCGGGCGTGAAGCCGATCACCATGCGTACGGGCCGCACCGGGTACGGCGTCGCGTCGCGCGCGGGTTGCGCGTGCGTGCTCGTGCATATGACGACGATGCCGATGCCCGCCAGCGCGTGCAGCAGTGGCGCTGTCGACGGAAATTTTCGTGCGGTTTCGTGTGTGTGCATGATTCGCGAATTCTCGCATTTCGATCCTTCGGATCGGGTTTACGAACTGGATTCCGGCTTTCGCCGGAATGACGAGTGTGAAGGGTGTTCTGTTGTAAGTTCCCGTCAGCGTGAAACACTACGCCCAGTTCAAGACTCGCCGAATCGAATGCCGATGCCTGCCATGGCTTGCACCGTGGCGGGGCCCCATCGTCTGGCGATTTCTTCACCGCTGGATGCCGCGTGGTAGACAGCGTCCTGCTGATCGCCGGGTTCGGGTTGAATCATCACCAGTAGGCGTCCGAGTTCATTGCCCACGTTTTTGAAGTCCCGATACACGCCCGCGGGCACCGACACAAAATCCAGCGGTTCCAGAACGGTGGAGAACTGCCCTTCGTCGCCCCAGATGATTTCGAAGCGGCTTTGCACGCAAAAGAAATTTTCGACCGATGCCGTGTGCTTGTGCAAACCCGCACTGTCGCCCGGCGGGCATTCGGCCAGCGTGATGGTCAACCCCGGCGCGCCTTTGACGGGCGCTACTTTGCTGCGGCCTTCCCAGCCCAGCGGCGACATGATGGGCATGACCTTGTCCGGCGACATCATCAGCATGGCCTCGGGCGGAATGCCGTTGGCGTCGTTCATGGAATCCTTGTAAGGCACCAGCTTGGCATAGCGCGCCACCCGTTGCGGGATGGTGTCATCGAGAGGGTTATGTCGGGGCATGGCAACAACTCCTTGGATTGAAAAGGGGACAGGAAGCGCAAACGCCATTTTTGCATAATGTCTCCGCGTATTGCGCTACGCCTGCATGATCTGGCGTGAGCGGGAGCGGTTCTGTTTCAACGGCGAAGCAACGCGTGGTGGTCGACCGGTAATTGGATTGTAACTTTATGTTTTTAAACAAAAATAAATGAACCTGTCAATTAGGGGAAATCCCATGACGCAACGCCGCCGCGATGTCGCGCCGCGCGGGCAGACCTGATACGCTCTGCGAAAAAGCAAAACGTGCGGGCATCATTCCACCGATGCTGAAACGACCCACTCGATCCACCTCACTTTGAGCCCACTCATGTCCACAAACATTCCTGATCTTGGCTACAAACCTGTCGCCGATATTTTTAAACTGCCCGCGGGTGTCAACTTCGGCCCGTGCTCCGGCGTGGCGGTGAACGCCAAAAACAATATTCTCGTGTTCAACCGCGGCGAACATGCGCTGATGGAGTTCGACAACGCCGGCAATTATTTGCGCACCATGGCGCGCGGCGTATTTGTTAATCCGCACGGCCTGCGTATCGACCGCGAAGGCAACATCTGGGCCACCGACACCGGCGCGCACTTCGTGGTGAAAATGTCCGCCGATGGGCGCATCCTCATGGTGCTGGGCGTGAAGGGGCGCGCGGGCGAGTGGCATCAGGCGGGGCATCTCAAATGCTTTGACGAGCCTAACGATCTTGCGTTCGGGCCCAAGGGCGAGGTGTATATCACCCAAGGCCACGGCAAGGGCAATTCGCTGGTGCATAAATTCGCCGCGGACGGCGCGCATATCAAAACCTGGGGCGGCACCGGCAAGGCGGCAGGTCAATTCGACCAGCCGCATTCCATCGTGATCAACAAAAACGGGTTGTTGTATATCGCCGACCGCTCCAACCAGCGCATACAAGTGTTCGATGCCGACGGCAACTACGTGCGCGAGACCAGCCACCCCGGCACGCCGTGCGGCTTGTGCCTGTGCAACGACCAGAGCCACATGATGATGGCGCACGGCCACGCGGGCAAAGTGATGAAGCTCGACGAAAACTGCAACGTACTGGGCATCACCGGCAGTCAGGGCAAAGGGCCGAATCAGTACGGCGAAGCGCATTTGATCGCACTTGATCAACAGGAAAACATTTACATTGCCGATCCGCTGAACTGGCGGGTGCAGAAGCTGGCGAAAAACTAGGGAGAATGCGATGCAAAAAATACAGACCTTCGTGTTAATGCTTGCCGTGCTGTTACTGGCCGGATGCGCCGCAACGCCATCCGGCGGCGGCATGTCCAGCATCATCGCGCCGGACGCCAAAGTGCAGTTGGTGCAGGAAGGATACATTTTCACCGAAGGGCCGTTGGGTATGCCCGACGGCGGTTTGCTTTTCACCGATTTGCGCACAGCCAACCGCATTTATCGCATGGACCCGCACGGAAAAATTTCCGTGTACCGCGAAAAAACCAACACCACCAATGGCATCGCGTACACGCCCAAGGGCGAGCTGATCGGCGCGGAGTCCGGCGGCCCGCGCATTGTGCGCATTGCCGCGAACGGTGATTTTAGCGAACTCACGCGCGGCACCGGCAAGACGCCGATGATGTCGCCCAATGATCTGATCGCCGATTCGAAGGGCGGCGTTTACTTCACCGATCCCGGCCCGCGCCCGATACCCAAGGACCGCAAGCACCACGTGTATTACCTGCCGCCGGGCGCATCGCAGGCGATCATCGTGGACGACACGATGACGCGCCCCAACGGCTTGACGCTCACGCTTGACGGCAGAACGCTGATCGTCGCCGACACCGTGGATGCGGAGTTGTATGCATGGGACGTGCAGCCCGACGGCACGCTGCGCAACCGCCGCGTGTTCATGCGCCTGCGTGACATACCCGCCGGTACCGACAGTGGCGGCGACGGCATGGCGATTGATGCCGAAGGGCGTTTTTATGTGACCGCGCTGACCGGCGTGCAGGTGTTCGACAAGAACGGCCAGTATCTCGGCACTATCACCGTGCCGAAAAAGCCTACCAATGTTGCGTTTTCGGGGCCGCGCAAAAGCGTGCTGTACATCACCGCGCAGGAAGGGCTGTATCGGATTCAGACGCTGACGCAGGGGCCGGCAAGGTTGGGGAAATAAGTTACACACCCGTCATTCTGGCGCACGCCAGAATCCAGCGGCAATGCAACCGTGCGTATATATCCTGGCAAGCAAGCGAAACAGGACTCTCTACATCGGCGTCACTTCCGATGTCGTGAAACGCGTGTGGGAGCACAAGAACGATTTTGTCGAGGGCTTCACCAAACGTTACGGTGTGCTTACGCTGGTGTGGTACGAGGGTCACGAAACCATGGAGTCCGCGATAGTGAGGGAGAAGGCGCTCAAAAGCTGGAAGCGTGCGTGGAAGCTGGAGTTGATCGAAGCGTCGAATCCAAAATGGAATGACCGATACGAGAAGGCGGTTTGAGTAGTGAGGAACGAACTGGATTCTGGCTTTCGCCAGAATGACGGCGGAGGGGAATTCTCAATCGCGTAGTAACCGTAGGATGGGTGCAACCCATCACAAAACCCGTGACACCGATTTCAGTTGCGTAAGCCCAGCCTTGATGTATGTCGCCGCATGCTCCGGTCGCGCAAAATACTGTAACAACGCACGCGCCGCATCCTGATTTTTTGATTCCGCAAAAATCGCCGCTTTCGAATCAAAGTTATATTGAATTTCATCGGGAATCGGCCCCACCACGTCGATGCCCGGCACGGCGAGCAACTCGCAGATTTGCTGAAACGCCATTTCCGCCTCGCCGGCGGTGACCACCACGCCGATGTAGCCGCCGGGGCGCGTCACGGTTTTGGGTTTGATCTGTTCAGCGATGCCGAGGCGCTCGATCAAGCCGGGAAAATAAGCGCCGCTGGGCCCATGCACAGTGTGCGCTATCGACTCGGCGTTGAGCAGCGTGCGTTTGAAGGCGTCGACCGTGCTGATGTCGGGCTTGGGCGCGCCTTGCAGTACGCCGATGCCGATGGTCGAACGTGAAAAAGGCTGGCGGTTGTCCGCGATCAGCACGCCCATGCCCGCGAGTTCATCAATGGATTTATCGAGCAGCACGGCTACATCGCCACGCTCGCCGGCCTTGATGCGCGCCAGCGAGTTTTTCGCGGTGTCGAGTATCAACTCGACTTGATGGCCGCTCTCGCGTTCAAAGCCGGGCAATAGTTTGTCCAGCACGGGGCGCGTGCTGTTGGAGGTGCGTAGCGTAATGTTCATAAGATTCGGAAAGATAAGTTACACGACGGATAATAGCGCGCTAGAATCGTGGCAGGAGGATATCTGAATATGCGTCCCACCATTTTTCGCGCCGTGTCATGCTTGGCGGCCGCTCTGCCATGCATAACAGTAACAACCGGCTTCGCCGCCGAACCCGCATGGAAACCCGTCAAGCCGGTGGAACTGGTGGCGATCAATGCCTCCGGCGGCGGCTCGGACAATATTCTGCGACTGATGACCAAAGTGTTTCAGGAGCAGAAGGCAATGGATGTGCCGATGAACGTGGTCAACAAGCCCGGCGGCGGCGGCGCGGTGGCGTATGCCTATGTCGCGCAGCAGGCCGACCCGCACTATCTGGTGCTGGCCAACAAATCGATGCTCACCAACAACATCGTGGGGCGCGGGCCGAGCTTTCTGGAATACACGCAGGTGGTGAATCTGTTCGCCGAATATATTTCGGTGACGGTGAAGCCCGATTCTCCGATCAAGGGTGGCGCTGATCTGGTCGAGCGGCTGAAAAAAGATGTCAATGCCTTGAGCCTTGGCATTGCCACCAGCATCGGCAATCCGAATCATCAGGGCCTTGCTGTCGCGCTGCATCTGGGCGGCATCGATATCAAAAAAACGCGCAACGTGGTTTTTCCGTCGGGCGGCGCCGCCACCACGGCGGTGATGGGCGGGCATGTGGATGTGGCGCCGGTGACGGCGGCACTGGCGGC
>VFLF01000487.1 GCA_009885185.1 Nitrosomonadales bacterium
ATGCTGCACGTGCCGTACAAGGGCGGCGGTCCGGCGCTGACTGCCGTGCTGGGCGGCGAGGCAGATTTGAGCGTGCTCGCGGTGAGCGCGGTCATGCCCTACGTCAACGCGGGACGCATGCGCGCGCTCGCCATCACCAGCCCCAAGCGCATGAGCACAATGCCGCAAATGCCCACCGTCGCCGAGTCCGGCGTGCCGGGTTACGATTTCGCCAGTTGGGTCGGCATGCTGGTTCCGTCGTCCACGCCGGCGGCGATGATCAACAATATCAACGGCATCGCCGTCAAAGCGCTGCGCTCCCCTGAACTCACGGAGCGCTTCACCAAGGACGCCACTGACGTGGTGGCAAATTCACCAGCTGAATTCAAAGCGTTCATCCAGTCCGAAGCCAAACGCTGGGCAAAAGTGGTAAAAGACAGCGGAATGCGCGCGGACTAAGCCACGCACCATAACAATAATATAAGTGATTGTTTTTAAATGAAAATTTCAGAATACTTGCTGCAAACCCTGGAACAAAACGGCGTCAGTCACATCTTCGGCAACCCCGGCACCACCGAGTTGCCGCTGGTGAAAGCCTGCGAGCAACGCAAGAAATTGAAATACGTGGTCGCGCTGTCGGAAGTGAGCGCGGTGCCCATGGCCGATGGTTACGCGCGCGCCACGCGTTCGCTCGGCGTGGTCAATCTGCATGTCGCGCCGGGCTTGGGCAACGGCATGGGCACGCTTTACACCGCGGGCATTGCGGGCACGCCGCTGTTGGTGCTGGTGGGCGGACAAGACCGGCGCTTTTTGCACACCAATCCGATTTTGTGGGGGCCGGTGGAAAAAATGGCGGGCGCGGTGTGCAAGGCGGTGTTTGTGCTCAACACCTCGTTTGACGCGGCGGCGAATATCCGCCGTGCGCTGCGCACCGCGATGACGCCGCCGTACGGCCCGGTCGCATTGATCTGCCCGCCGGATTTGCTGGAAACCGACATCTCCGCCAAGCCCGCCGCCGTCACGGCCACCACGCTCGCCTCGCTGGATAAATCTCAGGTTGCGGCCTACGCCAAGTTTCTCGCGTTAGCGAAAAAGCCCGCGATCATCGCCGCCGAAGATGTGCATTGGGACCAATGGAATAACGGCGGTGCCTGCAATGAGCTCGAACAGCTTGCCGTCACGCTCGGTGCGCCGGTGTACGCCGCGCCTTACACGGGGGTATTGCCGGTGGCCGCGTCGTCGGCTTGTTATGCGGGCTACTTGCCACCCAGCCTGAAACAAGTCGCCGACCGGCTGGCCGCGCACGATGCGCTGCTGTTCGTCGGCGGGCGCGGCCTGCGTAACACGCTCTACAGCGAGGCCCACCTGCCGCAGCGCAAGGCATGGATAGGCCACGATGTATCGGCCATGTCGCCGGACGGTGAGTACACTCTGGTCACAGTGACGCAACTGAAATCCGCGCTCGCGGCGATCACGCAAACCCTCGGCAAGCGCAAAGCCAAAAGCAAACCCGCTCGCGCCGCGCTCGCCCTGCCCGCCCGCAACGCGCGCGTGCTGCACCCGACGTTGGCCATCCACGCGCTGCTGAAAAAATACGCGCACGCGATCTGGGTCGATGAATCGGGGCTCTCCACCTCTGACGTGCGGCAATGGATGAACCTCAAGGCCGGCGAGTATTTAATCAACGGCAGCGGCGGTATCGGCTGGGGGCTGGCGGCATCGGTGGGTGCGGCCATCGGCCGGGGCAACGGTAAAAATGCGCGCCAGATCGTCGCAGTGATCGGCGACGGCTCAGCGCTGTATGCGTCCGAGGCGCTATGGAGCGCCGGGCATCAAGGCACAAAAATTCTGCTGGTGATTTTAGCCAACCGCCGCTATGCCACGCTGAACGCCGCCGCCTCCAAACTCGCGGGCGGGCCATTGAAATCGTTCACCATCGAACCGCCGGTGATTGATTTCAGCGGGCTCGCAAAGCTCTATGACCTGCGCTATCTCGCGGCGTCGAACGAAGCGCAGATGGACGCCGCGCTCGCGCAGCTTGGCGGCGCCCTCGAACACAACACACTGCTGGAATTAAAACTGGATCCCGCGCTGCTGCCGGTGACGGCATCGCGGCATTTTTAACTCACGCTCTCGGTTTCCGTAGCGTGCGCTGCGCGCACGACACATCAGCCGCTGTCGTGCGCACAGCGCACGCTACGTGTGCCGCCAACCTGCGCAATTCACGCCGTGCGCAAACTCTCGCTGGCGGCGCCGGCTTCAAACTCCCGCACCGCCGCCGCGAGGCGCTCGACATCGCCCTCGTTCATGTTCTCGTGTGCAGGCAGGTAACACAGTTGTTCGAACGCATTTTCCGCCGCACCGGCGCGCGCGTCACCCCGTGCGGCAACCACTGCCATGCTCGACGCGCCGCGCGTGGCATCGAATCCCCGCGCCTGCAAGTGCCCAATTAGCGCATCCGCGCGAGGATGCAGCACCGGAAACACCCAATGCGAATGCCATGACGCCATCGCGCCGGGCCGTTGCACGGATGGCAGCAGCACCGCCAGTTGCCGCGCGCTGGCGCCGCGACGTGCCACCGACGGCTGGGAACCCTGCGTGATGCGCCGGCGCATCAGCGCCAGTAGAGGCGCCGAAGGACGGCGGCGTATTCCCGCAAAAAAATTGCTGCCGGCGAACCCACGCATCGCGGATGCCAGCACGCGGTCGTGATCCATGCCGAGCAGCTTTAACGCGTGGACGAACAGCGTGTAGCACGGGCGATAACCCAGCAACACGAACAACGCGTACTTGAGCAGGCGCGCGACATACGCGGCTCGCGATTGCACCGGCCACACCGCCATGGCGGCGCGCACCTGGTCACGCAGCCCCGTATCGCGAAACGTCATGATCGCGCCGCCCAATGCTGTGGCGGTCTTGATCGGGCCAAAGCTGAACAGGCACACGTCGGCTGCGATATCGCCGCGCCAGCCGTCGCCGGTATACGCCTGTGCGCCGTCTTCGATCAATAAAAGATTGTGCTTGCGGCAGAACTGCGCCACGTCCTGCATCGGCATGCGGCTGCCGTAAAGATGCGCGACCAGCACCGCGCGAGTGCGCGGCGTCAGCGCGCGCTCCAGCGCGGCACGCGTGACAGCCAGCGTTTGAGTATCCACATCGACAGGAACAGCGGCCAATCCGTGCGCCTCGATAATGCGCGTCATGTCGCGGATGGTCATCGCCGAGACCAGCACATCGCTGCCGGCGGGCAGTTGCCACACACCCAGCAGCGCATCAAATCCGCTGCGTACCGACAGGCATGCGAGATTGCCGCGAGCGGTGCGCCATGCCGACTCCACTTTCGCCGCGACGCGCACTGCATCCCCCGGCATGACGCTGGCCAGCAGGCCGCTGGCTAGATCAGCCCATCCGATATCGATACGCTTGCGGGGGATCATGCCTAAGACGGCGGTATCGAGACTTCCCTCACCCCCTGCCCCTCTGCTGCGCTGCAAGTGTGCCCTTGTCCCGGAGGGCGAGGGGAGATACTGGCAAAAATGAATTGATATTCATTTTTGAAGAAATCAAACGGGCGGGGTGAAATCCGGCGGCTGCGTTTTGACGAATGCGGGCCGTGCAGCGATGGTGGCGTGCCAGGCCTTCAACTTGGGCGACGTGGCGCGCCAATCGTGCGGGTAGCGGAAATCAAC
>VFLF01000207.1 GCA_009885185.1 Nitrosomonadales bacterium
CCATCTGGATGGCTGGCGCTTCGCGGCCAGAAGCGGAAGTTACTTCTGTTACCGCAAAGCTGTCGTTGATTGGAAACTATCGATCCTAAACCGGCCTACGAGACCGATAACTATAGTGCGGCGTAATCTTTCCAATTATTTGCCCAGCCAGTACTGCCAATTTGTTGCACCCGCAACTTGAAGCGGCCCGGTATCCCGCTTAATTCGAGCCGCCCTCTTTGCCGCGTGTGGATTCGCGTCCTGATACGGAGGTTTTTGCCGCAGCTTTCATCGCCTCGATGAAGCGTCTTGCAACCGGGGACAAGTAAGTATCTTTCCGGTGAACGATGACGGCATGTCGAATCCAAACCAGATCCTTGACGGGCAATATTGTGAGCCGTAACGATGACGCAGCTGCGGCGACGCTTCGTTTGTTACTGATCCCCAGCAGTCCAGAGGAAGAGACGGCGCGAATATTGAGTGCGGGTAATGGCGAAACCAGAGCGATAACGGGCGAAGGTAGCCCGCGATCGCCGAAGGCTTGACGCAGCGACAGCCACGACGCATTTGCGTTCGCTTCGGTGGCGACCCAGCGTTCATCCGCGAGATCGGCGAGTGACAGCGATTTGCGTTTGGCCAAGCGGTGACCTGCGGAACAGAAAACAACAAACTCGTCTTGCTGAATCACGATCTCGGTGAGATCCGGATCACGAAATTGTTGGGTGTGTCCGATCACTACATCTAACTCGCCCTTGCGCAACACAGGTAACAGCGCTTCGTTATCAAGCAGGCTAACGCTGAGCGTCAGTTTAGGAGAGACTGATAACAAGGTGCTACACACCTCCGGCAACGCTGCAAGAGCGTTCGACGGGCTTGCACCGATGCGCAGGGAGCCGACTTGTCCATGAGCAAGGTCTGCGATTTCACGCGCAAGATCATCACGCGCCAATCGCAGTCTGCCCACGTGCGTGAGCAGCGCCGCGCCTACCGGCGTGAGTTCAACGCCTTTCGGCGTGCGTTCGACCAGTTTTGCATCAGCGGCTTTCTCAAGCCGGCGCAGACTGATGCTGAGCGCAGGCTGACCCAGCCCCAAGGCTTCGGCGGCTCGGCCCAGGTGCCTGTGCTCGGCGATTGCCGCGAAGTATTCGATGTCGCGTAGGTCCATGTTCATTAACTGAATTAATGGATATGTAAAAGTCAGGCAATTGCGTCAATTCTATCTTGATGCCAACATCAGGTCGACTGTTCGCGAACTTGCATTCAAATTGGGAGAGTATTCATGAACGCCACGACTAGACTGACAATCGGAGGATTACTCGTTGTGTTGACTGCGGGCGCGTCGGCGCAAGCACCCGTCAATGCTTATCCAACCAAGCCCGTGCGTATCATTACCGGTGCCGCCGGGTCGACGGTCCACGACGTTGCGACACGCCACCTTGGCCAGCGCTTGAGTGAACGATGGGGGCAACCCATCGTCGTGGAAAACCAACCTGCCGCCGCACTCACCATCGGCACTGGCATTGCCGCGCGCGCCACGCCAGACGGGTACACGTTGCTGATGAGCGACCGCTCGGCGCTTTCGGTTGCGCCCAGCCTCTACAAGCAGTTGCAGTATGACCCGGTGAAGGATTTGTCGCCGATTACCCAAGTGGCGAAGCTGCCCTCGGCGCTGGTCGCACATCCGTCAGTGCCGGCAACCACACTTCGTGAATTTTTGGATTATGCCAAGCAGCAACCGGATTCGATCAATTTTGCCTCGGCAGGAGTCGGCACTGCGGGCCACATCGCCAATGAGTTATTCAAAAGCGTGACCGGTATCAACCTGGTCAACATTCATTACAAGGGCGGCGGCGCTTCCGTGCTCGCCCTCATGGGAGGCGAGGTCAAGGCTGGCGTGGCGTTGATGGGCAACGTATTGCCTCATGTGAGGTCAGGCAAGCTGAAAGTCTATGTGGTGACCGGCAAGACCCGCTTTGCCGGCGCCCCTGAAATTCCCAGTGCCGTCGACGCCGGATTGCCGGGGCTGGATACGGAATTCTGGATTGGCATGCTGGCCCCCGCGCGTACTCCTGAGGCCTTGATTGCCAGACTCCATCGGGAAATGACGGAAATTATCCGGACACCTGACTATCAGGCGGCATTGCTCAAGCAAGGCGCCGAAGCTTCGGCGGGCACGCCGGACCAGTTTGCCGGGCTGATCAAGAGCGAAACCATTAAGTGGGCCAAGGTCATCAAGGATGCCGGCATCAAACCGGAGTGAAACTGGTGGCTACGGAGACCAAAGTCCGAATGACCAGCGGGCTGCGCGCTACGACTCACGGCCTATCGTGGTGTGGCGCGCAAGCCGGCATGTTTGAGAAGTATGGATTGGATGTCAGCTATGCCGGCATTGAAGTGGGCGGGCCGGAGGCGGTTGCGGGGCTGATGCGCGGCGAGTGGGCGTTTTGTCATACCGGCACTTTGCCGGTGGCGGAGAATTTTCTTAACGGCGGCGACGTGGTTGCCTTGCTCAGGAATACGCGTTCACATGCATCCCAGTTTGTCGCCACACGGCGCGAGTTGACTACGCTCGCCCAACTTTCCGGAAAGCGCGTGGGCGTTCTCACAGACGCTGTCTCCGGGCAAACCGGGGTAAGCACGCGTATCACGGTGGAACAAAGCGGCGCAACAGCGACTTATCTGCCTTTGGGTAACTTTCAGAACATCTACAACGCGCTGGCCAAAGGAGAAATCGACGCCGGTGCCCTGCCCATACACATGCGCTTTTCGGGAAAGCGGAAGTACGGTTGGAACATGTTTGACATGATTGGGATTGAAAGCGTCGTTCCGTCCGTTTTCGCCACTACGCGAAAATTAATCGCGTCAAACCGCGACATGGTGATGCGTGTGGTGTGCGCCTACGTCGAAACCATTCATGCGTTCAAGACACAACCAGATTTTTATATCGCTGTGTTGCAGCGCTTTTTGAATATCGGCGACGTGGGGGCCTTGGAGGACTTGTACAAATTCTACGTACCATTATTTCCGCAAGCACCTCGCGTGGCGCTGAGCGCGGAAGGCATGCAGTCTTTACGGGACAATTTTTCACCAAAATATCCTGCGGCGCAAAAACTGCGGGAGTCGGATTTCGTCGATTCATCATTCATCGATGAATTGGAAAGGAGAGGGTTCGTTCAACACCTGTATGCTGGCGATTCGAGGCGCGATTGAGCTGTGAGCGTGGTGCAGAGCAGATCGCCAGTTTTCAGGTGATGAGATTCGACTAACGGGTTTTTCCTATGGGCCGCTCCGAAAAGCCCGCGAAAGTCTGCTTCTCTAGAGCACGACAGGCGGCTCCGGGCCGTCATGCAGATATCCGCATAGCGACCCCTATGCGCATGTCGAAACTATGCACATTTTTTCGAATGACAGTGCAACCGCCTTTGGGGAAATATCTGTTGGTGGCCGTGGAAACGTGTGCATAGTTTTGTGCGCCTGCAAGATATGCACGATGACATTCGGGGTCTATAGTGGCTCGTTTTTTGGATCGAG
>VFLF01000678.1 GCA_009885185.1 Nitrosomonadales bacterium
ATCGAGCACCTTGCGCTCGCGCCTAAGCCCATGCGCATCGAGTTCCGCAAGCTCGCTCGCCAGACTGGCGTAAGGCAATCTTGTACTGCTCTGAACGCTCAACGCTTAAGTCTCAACTCCCATCGGCTTGATACCGAGACGCGCAAACAGCATTTGATCCTTCTCAACGTCGGGGTTACTCGTAGTCAGCAGTTTCTCACCGTAGAAAATCGAATTCGCACCAGCGAGAAAACACAGTGCCTGTATGCCTTCGGACATGCCCTGACGACCGGCGGACAGCCGCACCATAGCCTTGGGCATGCTGATGCGCGCGCACGCGATGGTGCGCACGAACTCGAACGGGTCGAGCGCCGCGGCACCGTTTAACGGTGTGCCTTCGACCTGCACCAGATTGTTGATCGGCACCGACTCCGGATACGGATTCATGTTCGCGAGTTGCGCAATCAACGCCGCGCGCGTGCGCCGCGTTTCTCCCATGCCGACGATGCCGCCGCAGCATACGTGCAGCCCCGCTTCACGCACCTGATCGAGCGTATCGAGGCGGTCTTGTTGCGCGCGCGTGGTGATTATTTCACTATAGTACTCCGGTGCGGTGTCGATGTTGTGATTGTAGTAATCGAGGCCTGCAGCCTTTAACTGCTCGGCTTGGCCTTCTTTCAACATACCGAGTGTGGCACAGGTTTCCATGCCGAGCGCGCGCACTGCCTTTACCATCTCGGTGACACGCTCAAGATCGCGGGGCTTGGGGCTGCGCCATGCCGCGCCCATGCAGAACCGCGTCGCACCGTTCTCCTTGGCGAGCTGCGCGGCAGCAGTTACTTCTTCGAGCGACATCAGCGCCTCGTTCTCGACACCAGTGTGGTAGCGCGCCGCCTGCGGGCAATAGCCGCAGTCTTCGGGGCAGCCACCGGTTTTAATCGACAATAAAGTGGAGCGCTGCACCACGTTCGCATCGAAATGTTCGCGATGCACGCACTGCGCGCGATAAATGAGATCATTGAACGGCAGCTCGATAAGTGCAGCGATTTGATCGACTGACCAACGTTGAGCCGACCGAATGGCCATGTCGGAGTTGTAATGCGCGGCGGGGGCGGAAGTGGTGTTCATGAGCTTGAATTCTCAGTGATAAGTGGAAAAACGTAATGTTCTTAGAGTTGAAAATGTCTGCGATGAACAGATGTAGAACGAATCTTGGCAGTTCGCTTCTTCGAGCGTTCGCACGGCAGGTTGTGGGACGTTTAGAAAATCCACTTCATTACTCAGGCTTGATAGCCGCTTCGCGTATCACTTTGCCCCATATTTCCGTTTCGGCACGAACAAACTTACTAAACTCCGCGTTGTTCATTGACGCAGGCTCGGAGCCCGAAGCAAGCAGGCGCTGCCTGGTGTCCGGCGCCGCGAGTGCCCGGTTGATGTCAGCGTTGATGCGCGCTGGAACTGTCTGCGGCACACGCGCCGGGGCAAAGATACCGGCCCATCCGACGACAACGTAATCCGGATAACCGGATTCCACTACTGTCGGAATATCCGGCACGGCAAGTGATCGTTTAGCGCTGGTCACTGCGAGTGCCCTGAGCTTTCCGCTGCGCGCGTGCGGCAGCGCTGTAAGCGTGCTAGTGATCATGAACGCTGCCTGACCGCCGATTGTATCCGTCAATGCGGGCGCCGTTCCCTTGTAGGGAATGGACGTTACCTGTACACCCGCTTGCAACCTCAGCAACTCAAGCGCGAGGTGGCCGAGTGTGCCTATACCAGCATGCGCATAGTTGAGCCCTCCAGGCCTGCTTTTGGCCAAGGCGACGAACTCGCCGAAACCTTTCGCTGGAATGGAGGGGTGAACAACTACAAGACTGGGCGTCTGGGCGACAAGCGCGACAGGCACGAAGTCCTGATGAGGCGCATATGGCAACTTTGCGTAAAGACTCTCGTTAATCGCGTGCGTGGCAATCGTCCCCATGACGAGCGTATATCCATCAGGCGCTGCGCGAGCCGCGAGCTCCGTACCGATGTTGCCACCCGCACCAGGCCGGTTGTCCACAATGACCTGCTGTCCCCAGTACTCGCTGAGCTTGACGCTGATGGCACGTGACAGCACGTCGGTAGGCCCCCCGGGCGGGAAAGGCGCAATAAGGCGTACAGGGCGGGTGGGATAATCGCGCGCTTTAGCGAAAGCAGACACCGGAACGAATATACCCAGCCCGAGCAGCATTGCGGAAAGCTGCCCGCGCCACACCGCCGCAATCTGGCGTGGCGTCATGACAGTGCAGCCCGAGTCTGCCCGCTCGCCGGCGGCACGCCCATTCCGACGCCGTTTCCATACCGGTCGGCAAACTCTGGTGCAAGCTTGCGATGCCCATGATTGAGCCATAGCCGCAGCATGTGACGCTTGCGCTCCGGCTCGGGCCATTCCTGGTAAGCGGTGCGCGAGTGCAGCACCATGTGGTTATTGCAGAATTGCATGTCGCCAGGCTCGAGCGTCATTTCGAGTCGAATATCCTCGTGCTGTGCGGTCAGATTCAAAAACTCCATCGCCGCAGTCTCTTGGTCGGTGAACGTCAAGCCGGCTTTGCGCGCTGCGGTAACGATCGCCGTGTAGACGTAGCGGCACGAGAGCCGGCCTTCGTAGTAGCTGTAAACCGGAATGCGATGCGGAGTGAGCGGCGAAACGCCCGGGAGCTGCTCGCCGCGCAAGTCGTAGTGAAAGCCTTTACACAATACATCCAGGAATTCCGGATGTTTCAGCAGCACCTCGTTGTACAGTGTCATGGCGCTCGCGAGGCGGGATACACCACCGGACTTCGCTTTGCGAAAACAGAGCAAGCCAACGATGTCGCAATTGTCGTTGTGAAAAAACAACTCGGCGCTGGTCTGATATCCGCGGACGTTCTTGTCCATGTATTGCAGGCCTTCGATCGCACGTACGTGCCCCAGCAAATCGCCCTTGGCGTTTTGCGATATCGGATACCCCAAATGCGTCCCGATACCCCAGAAAATGCGCGCAATATCATCATCGTCATACTTGCTGAACGGCAAACCCCGGATAATGACGAAGCCACGTCCGTTTTCCAGCTCGTTCGATATATCGGTTAGATCGTTCGTCAGAACCGGCAGCGGGAAATGGTCACGTCGAAGTTCGGTGAGCGGAACCGACCCCTCGTGCAATCGCGCCAGAGTCGCATCGATGTCAGCGATGGCCGCAGCCGATAGCGTATATATCCACTTCTGATTCTTCGTCAGCTCGCAGCCTTTCCAGGCGCTACGATCGGTGACGGGGTTACGCAGTATCTCGCGCGATGCAGATTCCATGACTGACCCTCCTTCTGAAAATTGAGTGCACAATGAAAACTTGGCGCTTGTCCGATGTTGAGCGCGTTATAGAATGAATTCTAACAAACCAGAATCGGGACGCTGCTGAACCTTCCCCTAGTAACATGTCCGACGTCAGGCTGAGGTAATAGACCTTTCACTCGTTGGTTACGCCGATCGCCTTGATGAGCTCCGGAAATTTGCCCAGGTTGGTGCGCACGAGTCTCTAGCTGATCTGGCGGCCGATCCATGGTTCCAGCCCCTGATTTAACATGCTCCTGGCGATACCGGGCTCTTTCAATATCCTGTTTATCGTCGTATTGAAGTCTGCGACGAGGTCACGTTTCAGGCCCGCGGGTCCGAACAGTGAAATCCATGGGTTCATTTCATACCCGGGCAGTCCCGACTCGGCGATCGCAGGGATATTCGGCGCGCTCGCGACACGCTTAGCCGTAGTCACGCCGAGCGCACGAACACGTCCGGCGGTAATGTGTGGCAACGCGTTGGGTAATGTCGCGATCGAGGCCTGCGTTTCTCCCGCGAGTAGCGAAGTGAATGCAGGTGGTCCTCCGCGGAAAGCTACATGCGTGAGATCGATGTTGGCGGTTGTCGCAAATAGCCTCATAGCGGGATGCGGTGAGCTGCCATTGCCAGAAGAGGCGTAGTTGATCTGGCCGGGTCGGCTTCTCGCCAGCGCAGTGAATTCACGCGTCGATTTGACCGGCAGGGAAGAGGGCACCACCAGCACTGCAGGCTGCGCAAAAAGGAAAGTGATTGGTGTGAAGTCTTCGATCGTGCGGTAGGGGAGGTTTTTGTAGGTCGTCGCATTGGCGACGTGAGTCGCCGAATGCACCATCAGGGTATGGCCGTCGGCCGGTGTTTTCGCACTGAACTCGGCGCCGATCGTGCCGGCGGCCCCTGCGCGGTTGTCCACAACGAAGCTTCCGTTGAGTACGATCGCGAGGCGCTGAGTGACGATGTGAACCGTCGTGTCGATGGAGCCGCCGGCAGACCAAGGCACGATCACACGCACGGGACGCGTAGGGTAATTCTGCGCGAAAGCCGAGGTGGCGCACGCCGCAAACGCTAGAGCAGCGAGCCCGGGTGACACTGTTCTTATCATGTCGAGTGCTCTCCTGAATGTAACGCAGTGGAGTCTAAGCGCGATGCGGAGGAAAACGCGTAATTCTGGAAGTGTCCGCAGACGAAACCGGCAGTGTGATTGAAGTGCGATTCGCCTCCTCCAGATATTTGCCTCAGTCGGTAACTTTAGAAGCGGGGCATTCCCAGGTCCGTTTCGAGGTAACTGGAGCATCGACGCAAGCAGATTTAAGATGTGTCCAAGGCTCAGCCCGAGGAAAGAGGGGGGATTCGAGCATAAATGCATGTGATTCGTTTACGTAAATTTCATATGACGACTGCTTACTTGCAGTTCGCTCGGCACGGGACATTCGCAACGTCTGGCCTTGTGTCGCTCACGAAACCCGCGCGATTCGGCATCTGTACTTTGGGCAGCGTCGTGGCATCCATCATCGCGTCAGCAGCCACGATGCCGTTCAGGTGGAGCAGGTAAGCCGTAACCGCATAGACCTGATCCGGCGTCATCGATTGCGGAGCCGTATACGGCATTGCACGGTAAATATAGTCGTAGATCGTCGGCGCGTACGGCCAGAAGCTGCCGATGGTCTTGATCGGACGGTCCGTGTTGAGTGTGCCCTTGCCGCCGACGAGTCGGTCCGCCGGCTTGCCTTCACCTTTCGCGCCGTGGCATGCCGCGCACATCGAGTCGAACACTGATTTCCCCTGCGACACGCTCCCGCTGCCTTTCGGCAACCCTCTGCCGTCCGGCGCGACGTCGATGTTCCATCCCGCGACTTCACGCGGAGTGGCTAGTTTGCCCAGGCCGTAACTCTGCGCATGGCAAGCGCCCGCGAGGAGAGCCACCGACAGTCCGAGCATGAGCTTATGCATGAACATTGGTCACCTCCCCGCCTGCTGCGACCTTCCAGCTTTGGATCGCGTTGTAGTGGTACACCGAGTTGTAGCCGCGCTGAGCAATGAGCTGCTCACGTGTGGGCTGGACATAACCGCTTTCGTCCATAACGCGGCTCTGGAGAATCGCATCGCCGCCGTTCCAGTTCCACGGCAAGCGGAAGCGGGTGACGGCGCGATGCAGCACGGGCTCCTGCAATTGCGCCTCGCTCCACCTCCGTCCGCCGTCGACCGACACATCTACGCGCCTGATGCGGCCTCGGCCCGACCACGCGATACCGGAGATCTCGTAGAAGCCGCGTCCCTTAAGCCTGTGATCGGGCGCGGGATAGGTGATCACCGATTTCGCTTCCATCATGAATGTAAACTGGCGCGCGGTGCCGTCGACGAGCGGGTCGGTGTACTTCGATGTCTCTTCGCGCGTCATGAAAGGCTCGCTGTCCACCTTGAGTCGGCGTAGCCATTTCACGCTCATGTTGCCTTCGAAACCAGGCAGAAAAAGTCGCAGCGGATAACCCTGCTGGGGGCGCAGCATCTCGCCATTCTGGCTGTAGACGAGCATGGCGTCCTCAAGGCACTTGTCCATCGGGACGCTGCGCGTCATCGCGGCAGCGTCAGCGCCTTCGGCCAGCACCCATTTCGCCTGCGGTTCCAGTCCTACCTCTTCGAGCAACGTCGAAAGCATGACACCGGTCCACTCGCAGCACGACACCAGCCCATGCGTGATCTGAACGCTCTTCCCGAAAGGCGCGCGCCATTCGCGCGAGCTGTTGCCGGAGCATTCGAGGAAATGGATGCGTGACACAGAGGGGAAGCGGACAAGGTCGTCCATCGAAAAGATCATCGGCCGGCTCACGAGGCCGTGAATCATCAATCGGTGCTGCGCCGGATCAATGTCCGGAATACCTGCGTGGGAGCGCTCGAAGACGAGCCCATTGGGCGTGATCATGCCGCGCAGATCCTGCAGCGGCGATTGGAGCGAGCCTGCACCCGGCATGACCTGGTCGCCGCGTCCGCTGCGCATCACGTGTTTTTCGAAAGCGGAAGGCAGGCCGTACGGGTTCCACGTGAGCGGATGCCCCTCGCGCTTCATCCACTGCGGAACGTTGGGCGGCAGATTGTCGCCGGATTGCGCGGCAGCGCCGTTCGCCGTAAGGACACCTCCCGCCAATGCGGCGGTTTTGCCCAGGAATGAACGTCGTGTGCGAGACGGTTCCACGGGCTGTGGCAACGTCGTGTGATTTTTACTGGTCCCGTTGTGCATCGTTTTCCCCTCCTGTCAATCGTGCTCAATATTATGACTTCGCCCGAGCGATTCAGTCCACCCGCAAGGAGCTCCGCAGGCGATCCGCCGCCTCCAGATATTTGATCGCGGCATCCCGTGTGGCGAGCGATATGCGTGAGGCAATGCGCTGCGCGCGCGCGCCGTCTCCCGACTGAATTGACTTCAGCAAACTACGCCACAAAACCGCGGATGCCTTGCGCCGTTCCGCCGCAGCGAGCGCGAGTCGGGTATAGCGGCTTGTCTGCAGCGTAAGCGCCTGAAGCGTGTTACGAAGCCAGCGGTTCGAGAGGCGTTCGGTCATAGCTCGATTCAGAGCGAGAGCTGCCTGAATATATTCCTCTTGCGTTCTCGGCGTTCTTGCAAGCTCGGTGAGATGCCCTATTGACTGCTCCACCTGTGCGATCAACTCGTGGCGCCCGGTATCCTCTGCGAGCCAGCGTGCACGAAGACCTACCAGTGCGGCGCGCACCTGAAAAATCTCTTTTACTTCGCGCACAGTCAGCTCCGTTACCTGAGCGCCACGGTAGGGATGAATGGTGACGAGTCCCGAGTTCTGCAGAATCCGGAGGGCATCGCGCACCGGGCCGTGACTTACGTTGAAGCTTTTGACGAGGGCGGATTCGATCAGCCTCTCACCGGCTTGGTAGCGGCCGGATATCACGTGCTCCGCTAGCTCCGCGGCAATCTTTTCGGGCAGGGTCTGTGTCAGTACAGCAGGCACCGGGGCCATGGTCTCTACCTTGATCATCACTACGCGATGGATTATAGATTGTAAATTATTAATAATCTATGATAAAGTTATCCACTCCCGCACACGTTTGAGGTCTCATGCCAGTCGCAACTGTGAAAAATCCCGATCTACCCGCTGTGCGCGTCGTTCCGTTGTCTGAGCACGTCGGGGTCGACATTCTTGGCGTCGATCTCTCGCGGCCGCTGTCGCAGGCGGATTTCAAGGCTATTTACGAGGCCTGGATGGCGTATCACGTCCTGCGCTTCAGAGCACAGAATCTCACCAAGGAACAGTTGCTCGATTTTAGCGCACGCTTCGGCGAGCTTGATAAAGCACCTATCAACATCAAAGGTGAGCCGTGGATCCCCGGCTATCCGAACCTCGCGGTGATGTCGAACATAATCGAGCAGGGGCAGCCGGTGGGGAGCTTGGGGTATGGCGAGGCCGTGTGGCACACCGATATGTCGTACAACGAGGTGACGCCGGCGGCAGCGCTGCTGTATGGGTTGGAAGTCACTAGAAGTGGCGGCGAGACTGGATTCATCAGCATGTATCACGCGTACGAGACGCTGCCGGCAGATCTCAATGCAGCCATCGAAGGCAAGCGGATCAAGCATGACGCGAGCCGAAATAGCGCAGGCCAGATGCGCAAGGGCTACAAAGAGGTGAGTGATCCGCGAGAGACACCCGGCGCCGAACACCCAATTATCATTTGCCACCCAGTCACTCGACGCCGTGCGCTCTATCTCGGCCGTCGTCCTCTGAGCTATGTCGTCGGCCTTTCCCTCGACCAAAGTGAGAATTTGCTCGACCGCTTGTGGGTACATGCGACACGCGAGGAGTTTGCCTGGTTTCAGAAATGGGATGTCGGCGATCTCTTGATGTGGGACAACCGCTGCGTGTTGCACAAACGTACAGCGTTCGATCCCAGCGAGCGCCGTTACATGCTGCGAACGCAAGTCAAAGGAACACGCCCCACCGCCTAGCCGCTCGG
>VFLF01000920.1 GCA_009885185.1 Nitrosomonadales bacterium
GTGAGGCGAGAAGGGTGAGGCGGGGCGGCGTAAAACCTCCTTGGATCACGCCTAACGCCTCACGCTTCACGCACAAAAGCAGGTGCCATTATGATGAAAGAGTTCCTCGGTAACTCCTATCTGAACGGCGCCAACGCGCCATTCATCGAAGCCTTGTATGAGGCATATCTTGCCGATCCTCAATCGGTGGAGCCGCGCTGGCGCGGTTACTTCGATGAACTGCAAAAGCTCGACGACGGCCCTCGTGACGTATCGCATTTCGCGGTGCAGGAGCGATTTGCCGCGCTGGCTAAGCAGCGTCCTGTCGTAACGTCCGCCGCCGGCAAGCCGCAACTGGGCGAGAAGCAGTTCGCGGTGTTGCAACTGATCGCGGCGCACCGCTTCCAAGGCGTGCGTCACGCCAACGTGGATCCGCTGGGGCGGCAGGAGAAGCCGCATATACCCGAGCTTGATCCGGGGTTTTACGGTCTCACCGACGCCGACATGGAGACGGTGTTCAATACCGGCAGCTTGTTCGCCGCGCGCGAGATGAAGCTGAAGGATATCGTGCAATTTTTGCGCGATACCTACTGCCGCACCATCGGCGTCGAGTACATGTACATCAACGACATCGCGCAAAAGCGGTGGGTGCAGGAGCGGCTGGAGTCGGTTCGCGGAACGCCGTCGTATTCGGTGCAGCAGAAGAAGCACCTGCTGGAACGGCTAACTGCGGCCGAGACGCTGGAAAAATACCTCAACGCCAAGTACGTTGGGCAGACGCGATTTTCGCTGGAGGGTGGGGACGCGCTGATACCGATGCTCGACCACGTGCTGCAACACGGTGGCGCAGCCGGCTTGCAGGAGATGGTGATTGCGATGGCGCACCGGGGCCGTCTCAACGTGCTGGTCAATACGCTCGGCAAGATGCCCAAGGATTTGTTTTCGTCGTTCGAGGGCAAGCAGAATACCGAGGTGCTTGCCGGCGACGTGAAATACCACGACGGATTTTCCTCCAACATCATGACGCCCGGCGGCGCGATGCATGTCACCGTTGCGTTTAATCCCTCGCATCTGGAGATCGTGAATCCGGTGGTTGAAGGTTCGGTGCGGGCACGGCAGCACCGCAGGCGCGATTTTCAGGGCGACCAGGTGTTGCCGGTGCTGATCCACGGTGATGCGGCGTTTGCCGGACAGGGCGTGACCCAGGAAACTCTGAACCTCGCGCAGACCCGCGGCTATGGCGTCGGCGGCACGCTGCACGTGGTGGTGAATAATCAGATCGGTTTCACCACGTCCGACCCGCGTGATTCGCGTTCGACGTTGTATTGCACCGACGTGGTGAAGATGCTCGAAGTGCCGATTTTCCATGTCAACGGCGATGATCCCGAAGCGGTTGCGCTGGCAACGGAAATCGCGCTCGATTTCCGTATGAAATTTCACAAGGATGCGGTGGTCGACATCGTGTGTTATCGCAGGCTCGGACATAACGAGCAGGACGAGCCGATGGTGACGCAGCCGCTGATGTACCGGTCGATCCATTCGCACCCGACGCCGCGCAAGGTGTACGCCGACCGGCTGGAGAAAGCGGGCGTGATTGCCGCCGGTGAAGCCGATGCGATGGTGAAAACCTATCGCGATGCGCTGGATGGCGGCTATCACACCAACCAGACCGTGCTGTCGAACTTTAAGCCGCCGTTCGAGACTGACTGGAGTCCGTATAAGGGCGCCAAGTGGAACGAGAACGACGACACCCGGCTTCCGCTGGAAACGCTGCGGGAGCTGGGACACAAGCTGTGCGAAGTGCCCTCGACCTTCAAGCTGCATCCGCGCGTCGAGAAAATCGTTCAGGACCGCAAGCTGATGGCGGATGGCAAGCTGCCGCTGGACTGGGGCATGGCGGAGAATCTCGCCTACGCGTCGCTGCTGGCCGAGGGTTACTCCGTCCGGTTGTCAGGGCAGGATACGGGGCGCGGCACGTTCTTTCACCGGCACGCGGTGCTGCACGATCAGAACCGCGAGAAATGGGATCAAGGCACCTACGTGCCACTACAGCATCTGGGGCCGAAGCAGGGTGACTTCGTGGTCATCGATTCGGTGCTGTCGGAAGAGGCGGTGATGGGTTTTGAGTACGGGTATGCGACGGCGAGCCCGAAAGAACTGGTCGTCTGGGAAGCCCAGTACGGCGACTTCTGCAACGGCGCTCAGGTCGTGATTGATCAGTTCATCGCATCGGGCGAAGTGAAATGGGGACGCCTGTGCGGCCTCACCTTGATGCTGCCGCACGGCTATGAGGGCGCCGGCCCGGAGCATTCATCGGCGCGTATGGAGCGTTTTCTGCAATTGTGCGCGGACTACAACATGCAAATTTGCGTACCCGCCACGCCCGTGCAGATGTATTACCTGCTGCGCCGGCAGATGACGCGCCCGTATCGCCGACCGCTGATTATTTTTTCGCCGAAGAGTCTGCTGCGGCACAAGGAGTCGGTGTCGCCGCTCGAGGAGTTCGCAAACGACCGCTTCAACCCGGTGAACGAGGACTGGGATGCCAAGGAGATCAATCCGGAGAACGTGCGGCGCGTGATTTTCTGTAGCGGCAAGGTCTATTACGACCTGCGTAACGAGCGGCGTACGCGCGGCATGAAGAATCTTCCGCTGGTGCGGATCGCGCAGTTGTATCCGTTCCCTCACGACGAGTTCCGCGCGCAGATCGTGCGCTACAAAAATGCGTCCGAAATCGTCTGGTGTCAGGAAGAGCCGCGCAATCAGGGCGCGTGGCGCCACATTCAGCACTATCTGCTGCGGCATCTGCTGCCACATCAGAAGCTGTTTTACGCTGGACGCGACTCCTCGGCATCGCCTGCTGCCGGGTACAAATCGTTGCATGACGTGCAGCAAAAGGAGCTGGTGAACCAGGCGCTCACCATGTCGGGCGGGAGCGAGCCGCTCAGGTTTCAGCCGCGGCCATTGTCTGCCGGCGAAGAAAATTAAATTACAATAAAAACAAAACCTTACGGTGATCTATGATAGTTGAAGTCAAAGTTCCGCAGCTTTCGGAGTCGGTAGCTGAAGCCACGCTGGTGAGCTGGCACAAGAAGGCCGGCGACATGGTGAAGGCCGACGAAAACCTGGTCGACATCGAAACCGACAAGGTGGTGCTGGAAACCCCGGCGCCGGCCGCAGGCGTGTTGGTGAAAATCATCAAGCCCGATGGCAGCACGGTCGGTAGCAAGGAAGTCATTGCGCAGATCGATACCGAAGCGAAGGCTGCCGCGAGCGCGTCTGCACCCGCCGCGACGTCCACTGCCGCGCCGGCTAAAGCAAAGGCGGCCGCGTCAGCACCCGCCATGCCCGCCGCGCA
>VFLF01000279.1 GCA_009885185.1 Nitrosomonadales bacterium
AGTGATCACGCTGTTTCACGAATTCGGCCACGGGCTGCATCATTTGCTGACGCAAGTCGATTACCTCGGCGTATCCGGCATCCACGGTGTCGAGTGGGATGCGGTCGAGCTCCCCAGCCAGTTCATGGAAAATTTTTGCTGGGAGTGGGATGTGCTGCGCCCGATGACACGGCATTTCCAAACCGGCAAGCCGCTACCCAAGTCGCTGTTCGACAAAATGATCGCGGCGAAAAATTTTCAGAGCGGCATGCAGACGGTGCGCCAGATTGAATTCTCTTTGTTCGATCTGGAACTGCATTCGAGCTTTGACCCCGCCGGCGCAAAAACCGCGCTCGATCTGGTCAACGAGGTGCGCCGCCGCGTGGCGGTGGTGATCCCGCCCGATTACAACCGCTTCCCCAACAGCTTTTCGCACATTTTCTCCGGCGGCTATGCGGCGGGGTATTACAGCTACAAATGGGCGGAGGTGCTGTCCGCCGATGCCTTCAGCCTGTTCGAGGAAAAAGGCGTGCTCGACCCGGCCATCGGCCAGCGCTTTCGCAGCGAGATCCTCGCGGTCGGCGGCAGCCGCCCGGCGCTGGAGTCGTTCAAGGCGTTTCGCGGGCGAGAGCCGAGCATGGATGCCTTGCTGCGGCACAATGGCATGGCTGCTCACACCACGGCAGGCTGAGTAGCGGTTTGGGCGATGGTTTTGCGGTAATCCTGCCCTGGTGCTACAGTATTTGCTGCGTATGCCAACCGAACAACCCGAGGCATCATCATGAAAAATATCGCGAATTTTCTGTGGTTACTACTGTTCGCCACCGCCACCGCGCAGGCGGCCCAGTTGTATCGCTGGGTTGACGGCAAGGGCAACGTTGAATGGCGTGACACCCCGCCGCCGGCCACCGCAAAAAAGGTCGAGCAGCGCAAGATGGGCGACAACGTGATCGGCACCGCAGAAGTCCCCTACGCCGTGCAACTGGCGGCGAAGAACCATCCCGTCACCCTGTGGGCCACGGACTGCGGCCCGGTATGCACCAGCGCGCGCACGCACCTGAGCAAGCGCGGCGTGCCCTACACGGAAAAAAACCCGCAGAGCGATTTCGAGGCATTCAAAAAAATATCGCCGGACGCGAGCATCCCGCTGCTGCAAGTGGGGCGCATGCAATTGAAGGGCTATCAGGAAAGCGAATGGGAAAGGACGCTCGATAACGCCGGCTACCCGCGCACTGGTATCGCCCCCGCCACCAAGCCGACCATCGCCCCGGCGCCGCCTGCGGCCAAGCCTGCCGCCGATGGCGCGAAGCCTGCCGAAGGCGGCGCACCGCCAGCGACGGCCGCCACGCCGCCCGCCGCAGCAAAGTAGCGCGCGGCGCCGGCGCGACTGTCCGACGCTTGTTCGCACGCGGGTAAATTTAAAAAATTAGTTTAAAAACAAAAGCTTATGCGCGTAGCCACTTGGAACGTTAATTCACTGAAAGTGCGTCTGCCGCACGTGCTGGCGTGGCTGGAACAACAAAAGCCCGACGTGTTGTGCCTCCAGGAAACCAAAACCGAAGACATGAATTTTCCGGCACAGGCGATCACCGACGCGGGCTATCAGGTGATCTACAGCGGGCAGAAAACCTATAACGGCGTGGCGCTGCTATCGCGCACGGCGGGTGCCGATGTCATCGCCGGCATCCCCGGCTTGGACGATCCGCAAAAGCGCGTGCTCGCCGCCACCTATGGCGATACGCGCGTAGTTTGCGTCTATATTCCCAATGGCGAGTCGGTTGAATCCGACAAGTACCAATACAAATTACGCTGGCTGGCCGCGCTGACCGAGTGGCTGCGCGCCGAAATGCAAAAGTATCCCAAGCTCGCGCTGCTCGGCGACTACAACATCGCGCCAGAAGATCGCGATGTGTACGACCCCAAAGCCTGGGCAGGCAAAGTTTTGTGCAGCGATGCGGAACGCGCCGCCCTCAGCGGCTTGCTGGCGCTGGGCCTGAAAGACAGCTTTCGGCAGTTTGACCAGCCGGAGCGCTCATACACCTGGTGGGATTACCGCATGAACGGTTTCAAGCGCAAACTCGGCATGCGTATCGATCACATCCTGCTGTCGGCGCCGCTTGCGGCAAACTGCACCGCCTGCGCGGTGGATGTCGAGCCGCGCAAACTGGAGCGCCCTTCCGATCACGCGCCGGTGTTTGCGGACTTGCGGTGAAGGTGTTGGGGTGAAGTGGCGGGGTTAATCTCCCGTTACAACTCACCCTTATCGTCGATCCCCAACTCCTGTACCTTGCGCGTCAGCGTGTTGCGCCCGATGCCCAATAACATCGCAGCCTCGATGCGCCGCCCGCCGGTCTGCGCCAGTGCTTTCAGTATCAGCGCTTTCTCGAACTGATTGGTGAGTTCGTCCATGATGCGCGTTTCGCCTCGCGCGAGGCGCGCTTCGGCTTCGCGCTCCAGCGCGCTGATCCACGTCTGATCCGACGGCACCGTGGCTTCGGTGCGTATCTCCGGCGGCAAATCCTCGACTTCGATCTGCGCCGCCGGCGCCATCACCGTCAGCCAGTGGCACAGATTTTCGAGCTGGCGTACGTTGCCGGGGAAATCCAGTGACGACAGGTATTTGAGCACCGGCTCGGAAAAGCGCTTGGCTTCGACGTTAAGCTCCGTCGCGCTCTTGCGCAGAAAATGCCTCGCCAGCAGCGGTATATCCTCGCGCCGTTCGCGCAG
>VFLF01000897.1 GCA_009885185.1 Nitrosomonadales bacterium
CCGACCAATGAGACATTACCGCGCGCAGAGCAGGCCCGCCCGCAGCAACGCCCACTACGGCGCTAACTACTGGGACCATACTCAGCAATTCGGCTACATTTACTCCCGGATCATTGGTATGGCCGGGAAATACCGTAAAGCCGCGCTTGGCTGACGCCACGCCGCCACCATATCCATCGATCAACCGGATCAGGGGGATACGGTAATGGTAGGCCAGATCGTCGATGAATCCGCCCTGCCCGCCTTTGCGCCGGCCGTGGCCCCAACTTGTGCCGCCCCGTATCGTTGTATCCTCTCCACCGATCGCAACCGACCGTCCGTCTAATTCCGCTATGCCCATTACATAGGGCGCAGGTGTTACTTTCAGCAGCTTGCCCGCGCTGTCGTAATGGCCCTTACCGGCCAACTTGCCGACCTCCTGAAAGGAGCCCGGGTCGACAATCCCGGTAATCCGCTCGCGCACGGAAAGAAAGCCTTTTTCGTGACGCAGCTGCACAGCCTCCGGGCCGCCCATAGATTCCGCCCACTGATAACGCAGTTTGATCTGCGCAGCTTCAGATTCCCAACTCATGGTACGTTCCTTTCGTGAGATAGATTCTTGGCGACATAGCCGCCCGACCCCTTCATTCAGCCCGTTTCGCTAACCCGAGATCCGCCAGAATTCCCTTTATGTCGGCATATTGCGTATCCCAGAACTTGCGCGTGTTGCGGCTGTTCATATACATGGGAGCTCGGAAATTCCTGTTCAGGTCCTCATGCCACTCCTCAGAATTAGCCAGCCTGGCAAAAGAATTTTCCCAATAAGCAATCTGCGATGCGCTTATGCCTTTGGCACCGACGATGCCAAGCCAGCTCGAAAACGTGGCATCTGCACCCTGCTCTCGCCACGTCGGCACATTCGACAGCGCGCCGGGTAGCCGCTCGGCGGCGCTGAACCCGATCACCCGTATTCGCCGGGCGTTAAAATGCGGAATTACCGTTCCGAAGGTCGAGGCTACTACATCGACATGGCCTCCCAGCAAATTAGTCATCGACTCGCCGGAAGACTTGAAAGCCACAACCTTCATTCTTTTCACATTAACGCCCGCCGCTTTCATAGGAATGGCGATTCCCATATGAATAGAGTTTGCCGCTGCTGTAGCGATAGCGATACTTAACGACTCCGGTTCCCGCCGTAGCCTATCTATCAGGTCCTTGCCGTTTTTTATCGGTGAATCCTCGCGCACACTTACATAGACGTACTGGCCAAAAAGCAGCGAAATTGGAGAAAAATCTGCGTGGGAGTAGTTGGATTGGCCCATGATCTGACTGGCAAAAGGCGTCATCGACCACGTCAACAGATAATGGGGATCTCCAGCGTGCTGGCTGAGATAGGTATTTGCGATAGCGCCAGCACCACCGGGCTTATTCATAACCTGGCTGAGCAAGACTAGTTTCTGATCACGCCAGATTTTCTGGATTGCACGGGCCGCGATATCCAGATTTCCCCCTGCCGACGCCGTAGTAATGATTTCCACAGCGCGTTCCGGCTTCCATTGAGCAGCCGCAGATTGCCCGCCAACACCCGCGAGCACGATGCTGATCCACACGCATCGCAATAGTCGGCGGATTGACTGCCCCAGACTTTTCCTCGCCTGCAGCTCGTGCGCCAGTGCCAGTCCAGTTTTGAAAGATCGCATCAATTTCATTTGCGTGTGCAACTCGTGCCAAATCGGCAGGACTAATTGCCGCGTTTCGCCAATCCCAATTCAGTCAGTATCTCTTCCAGTTCGCGATACTGCGCCGACCAGTACTTGCCTGCATCGCGGCTGGGCAGATAATTGTTGACCCAGTAATTCTTCTCGACATCTCTTTTCCACTCATCGGTCGCGGCCAGTGCGGCAAACGCTTGATCATAGTAGGCGATTTGTGTGTCACTTATGCCTTTGGTGCCGACGACGCCACGCCAACTGGTAAATGTGGAATCGACCCCTTGCTCTTTCCATGTGGGAATGTTCGACAGCGGCCCCGGTAGACGCTGCGCCGCACTCACTGCGATCACGCGCACGCGCCCTGCCGTCAGGTGTGGCAATACCGTACCGAAGGTAGACGCGGCGACATCAACATGTCCGCCTGCCACCGCCGTCAACGAATCCCCTGACGATTTGAAAGCTACGACTTTCATTTTCCGGACTTCGACACCCGCCACTTTCATGGGCAGTGCAATGCCCATGTGGATGTGGTTTCCTAGTGCAGAGGCAATCGCCACACTTAGCGCCGCCGGGTCCTTGCGCAGTTGCTCAATCAGATCACGCCCGGTCTTGATCGGCGAGTCCGCCTTGACGCTGACAAAAATATTCTCGTTGAATAACATCGCAAGCGGTGTGTAATCGCTGAGCTGCGCGGTACTCGAACCAGTAATGCGATTGGTGAACATCGTCGGCGCCAGCAACATCAGCGTGTGTGCGTCGCGTAGATGCTGATTCATGTAGAAATAAGCAAGGTTTCCGCCGCCGCCTGGCTTATTCATTACCAGGCTGCTGGGAACAATGCGACGTTCCTGCCAGATTCTCTGAATGGTGCGCGCGGTAATGTCCTGATTACCGCCGGCGGGTACACTCACCACCAGTTCGACATGCTTCTCGGGCTTCCAGTCCGCAGCCATGGCGGAGCCTGCCCCCAGCATGCTTATAAAACCATACAATAAAATCAGACGTTTATGCATTTGCCGCCTTATCGGTGCATTTAATAACGCTGGCTTGCTCAAGCCGCGTAATATCCGCATCACCAAGCCCGGCTAGTTCGCGCAGTACCTCGCGCGTGTTTTCCCCGATATGCCCTCCGCTCTTGAATATATGCCCCGGCGTTTTCGACAGGCGCGGCACCGGCGCGGCAACGGTAATGGTGCCGAAATCATCATCAGGAATTTTCGCCAGCATGCCGCGCGCAGCAAAATGCGGGTCCTTGAAAATATCCGCCATCGAATAGATGCGCGTGAACACCACGTCGCCCGCCGACAGCGTCTTCTCCATGGCCGAATAATCGCGCGCCGCCACCCATTCGCCGACGATGGCTTCGATTTCCTGCTGATGCTTGACGCGCTCGGCGCGCGTGTTGAAGCGCACGTCCGCAAACACCTGCGGCATGCCCATCGCCTCGCACAGCCGCCGGAATGAATTGGTTTGCGACCCCTGTATGTGCACGTACACGCCGTCTCCGGTGGTGAACAGGTTGTTGATCACGCTTTCGACGTGAGCAGATCCCTCACGTTCTGCCACGTAACCCAGCTTTTCGTACGAAGGCACATGCGATTCCATGAAACTGAAGGCGCATTCGTAAAGCGCCGTGTCGATCACCTGGCCTTCGCCGGAACGTTCACGATGTCGCAATGCCATCATCGCGCCAAACGCGGCGTAGAGTCCGGTGATACAGTCAGTCAGCGCAATGTTGGCACGCGCCGGCGGCGTGGACGGGTCGCCGTTCACATAGCGCAGGCCGCCCACCGCTTCGCACACCACGCCATAACCGGGACGTTGACTGTAAGGACCGGTTTGGCCATAACCGGAGACGCGTACCATGATCAAGCCACGATTCAGCTTCGACAATGCGTCATAACCCAAGCCCCACTTTTCGAGGGTGCCGGGCCGGAAGTTTTCAATCAGGATATCGCATTGAGGGATCAGCTTGCGGATAATCTCCTGCCCGTCGGGCTTGCGCAGATCGATTGCGATCAGGCGCTTGTTGCGCGTCAGACTCGCGGCATACAAAGACTTGCCTTGGAAACTTTTGCCAGCAGAACGTATCGGATCGCCGTCCAGCGCCTCAGCCTTGATCACCTCCGCGCCGAAATCCCCCATCAGCCGCGCGCAGAACGGGCCCGCTATCGTGGTGCCCAGTTCCAGTACGCGTATGCCGGTGAGCGGGCCAGGGTGCTTTTGAGTTGCGGTCACAGTGTCGCCTTTCGATTATTTCGCCAGCAGATCGCCGAGCACGCCACGCAATTCTTCGTACTGCGCAGCAAAATAGGTGCGGGTCGCCTTGCTGTCGAGATAGTTATTGACCCACAGATTCTTTCGTACATCGTCACTCCATTCGGGGGACTTTATCAGTCTCGCAAGAACGTCGTCCCAGAAGGCCGTTTGCGCGGCCGATAAACCCTTGGGAGCGAGCACGCTGCGCCAGTTAGAGGCGACCGCATCGTAGCCCTGTTCTTTCCAGGTCGGCACTGCCGCATAGACTCCTTCAAGCCGTTGCGGCGCGGCGACGCCAATCACGCGCAGCCGCCCGGCCTGTAGTTGTTGTGCGGCGTTGGCAGCGGCGGTGGCGACAATATCGACATGGCCGCCGAGCACGGCGGTAATCGACTCACCACCGGAATTGAAAACCACTACTTTCAGCTTGCGTACATCCGCCCCGGCGGCTTTGGCGATCAAGCCGACGGCCACATGTTGCATGCCGCCGCGCGCGGTCGCCACCGCAGCACTCACCGATGCCGGATCAGCTTTGAGACGGACTGCCAGATCGCGCCCGCTGCGCAGTGGCGACTCATCGCGCACGGCAATCACAATATATTCGCTGAACAATCGCGCCAGCGGCGTCATGTCCTGGTATTCGACCTTGCTGCTGCCGGAAATCTGGTTTATCAGCAAGGTCGGCGAAGCCACTGCGATGTAATGGGCATCACCGGCATGCTGATTAAGGTAACTATGGCTGACCGCGCCGCCACCGCCCGGCCTGTTGACCACGTTGATCGCCACGCTGATGAGGTTGCGGTCTTTCCAGATGCGCTGCATGGAGCGCGCGGTGCGGTCCTGCGCGCCGCCCGCCGCCGAGCCGGCGACTATTTCTATCGCACGATCTGGCCGCCATTCCTGCGCGCCACTATCTGCGCACACAAGAAATATCAATAAAATAAGATGCTTACGCATCACTCAGCGCACCGGTACTGAACGCGTATGCACAAAGCGCTCGTGCCATTTCAGCGCTGCAAGCGCGTAGCCGGCATTCGACATTTCATCGAACACGGGCACGCCCAGTGCTACCGCCTTATTGCGAAATTCGCGTTTGCGTTCTTCCAGCGCCGGTTCGCCATCGGAACGTAGTACAAGCAGGAAGTGCGCCTGCCCGGGATATTTTTGTTGCACGCGCAGCGCAGCAGCCATCAGATTGTCGAGCACCTCGGGCTTGCTGCGCCCGACAAACGCCGACAAGTTCAGGTGCATCACCAGCGCGTCGGGTTTGCCGTTGCGGTAAATGATGTCGAGTATCTTTTCAGCAACACGGCCATCTTCCTGCTGCAGTGTGCCCACCGGGCAATCCACCGGGTTGGTGATACTGGTGCCGGGCGGCAACTTGAGTGCAGCCAGCGATTCGATGGTGTCGGCAGCAAAGGGCGTCACATCCAAACCGAGGCGCGCATAAAAGTCCGTTGCCAGCACGCTGGTGCCGCCGCCATTGCCGAACAACGTGACGTGCTGGGTCGGCTGCGCGGCTTTCGGCGTCAGCGACTGAAATATCAACAATGTGTCGATGAACTGGTCGAGCGTGTCGACCAGTACGCAGCCTGTTTGGCGAGACAGTGCCATCCACACGCGATCATCGCCGGCGAGCGATCCGGTATGGGACGCTGCGGCTGCGATTCCCTGCTGCGTGCGCCCGCCTTTAAGTATTACCACCGGCTTGGCCGCCTTTGACGCTCTCAGCATTTCGAACAGGCGGCGACCGTCTTTGGCAGTCTCGATATACATGCCGACCACCTTGGTTTGTGAATCAGCAAAGTAATACTCGATGAGTTCGGTCGGCACCACATCGGCGCAATTGCCCACGGTGATCAGCCCGGAGAACTTGATGCCACGCCCCAGTCCACGGCGGATGATGTCGGTACCCAGACCGCCGCTTTGTGATATCACGCCGACACAGCCTGCCTCCTGTGGTCCCACTTCGGCAAAAGTCACACCTCCGCGTGGCGTATAGATGCCGAGGCAATTCGGTCCGATCAGGCGCATGCCGCCCGCGCGTGCGGCAGCAACGAGTTGATCCTGCAACTCCTTGCCTTCATCCACCTCGCCAAAGCCGCTGGAAATTACCTGGGCGAAGCGCACATGCCCTTTCGCAGCCTCAAGCATCGCGGGTATCTGCGCGCCGCCAACCGCGATGTATGCGTAATCGACCGGCAGCGGCGTATCCGCCAGCGTTTTATAGGCGGTAAGCCCATCGATTTCCGGCGCGCTCGGATGTATCGGATAGATCACGCCGCTATAGCCAAACTCACGAATGCGGCGGATAAAGGTATTAGGCAGCGCGCCGCCCTTGGCCGATGCACCTATGACCGCCACCGTTTTCGGTTCGAACAATGGTGTGAATTCCTGCAGGATATTTTTTTGATTCATGATTTCCCGCTGAGGATGAAGCGCGCATCGACAGCGACAGCAGCCGTCGCCGACACAATCAGTGGATTGATATCTGCTTCCTTGATGTCATCTGCGTGCCGCATCAGCAACCCGTTTTCGCCGCCTACTTTCAGCAGCACATCGACGATGGCATCGCGTGACACGGCCTTGCGTCCGCGCGCGCCGTCAAGTATGGCCGCCCCCTTCAACTCGGCAAGCATTTCCTGTGCGTCAAGGCGCGTGATCGGGCAAATACGAAACGACACATCGGCCAGCACTTCAACAAAAATTCCGCCCAGTCCCACCATCACCAG
>VFLF01000191.1 GCA_009885185.1 Nitrosomonadales bacterium
CAGCGGCAACACCACCGGCAGTATGCTGTTCTTCAGACAGTTCTCGTAAAAAATACTCGCAAACCCCGGCGCAATAATGCAGCGGATGCCGAAATCAAGCAACGCCCATGGTGCGTGTTCGCGCGAGCTGCCGCAGCCAAAATTCGCTCCGGCGATGAGGATGTGCGCGCCGCGATACGGCACTTGATTCAGCACGAACGCCGGGTCTTCGCTGCCGTCGGGCCGGTAACGCCATTCGCTGAACAAGCCCTTGCCCAAGCCCGCGTGCGTCGCCGTGACCAGCCAGCGCATGGGAATGATGGCATCGGTGTTGATGTCGGCGCGAAACAGCGGCGCGGCGGCGCTGGTGATTTTGGTAAAGGGTTCCATGGCGTCAGTTCGTTCAGTCCGGTCAGTGCAACAGCTTGCGCACGTCGGTAATCTTGCCGCTCACCGCTGCGGCAGCCGCCATCGCCGGGCTTGCCAGATGCGTGCGCGCCCGCACGCCCTGACGCCCTTCAAAGTTACGGTTCGAGGTCGCGACACAACGTTCGCGCTCGCCCACCTTGTCGGCATTCAGCCCCGCACACATCGAGCAGCCCGGCTCGCGCCAGTCAAAACCCGCTTCGATAAACACCCGATCCAACCCTTCGGCCTCGGCCTCGCGTTTGACCGTCATCGAGCCGGGCACCACCATGGCGCGCACATGGGATGCCACGCGCCGCCCGCGCAGCACCTGCGCTGCCTCGCGTAAATCCGTCAGGCGGCCATTGGTACACGAGCCGATGAACACGCGATCCACCGCGACACCTTCGATGGGCGTGCCGGGCGCGAGGCCCATGTAATCCAGCGCGCGCCGCATGGCGGCTTGCGCGCCCGCGTCCGCCACGCTCGCGGGATCGGGCACGCGCCCATGCACCGGCAATACATCACGCGGGCTGGTGCCCCAGGTGATCTGCGGCGCGATGTCATCGGCTTGCAACACCTGTTCACGGTCGAACACCGCATCGGCGTCGCTCGGTAGCGTACGCCAGTACGCCATGGCGCTGTCCCACTCCGCGCCTCGCGGCGCATAGGTTCGGCCAAAGAGATACTGAAACGTCGTGTCGTCCGGCGCGATCAACGCGGTGCGCGCGCCGCATTCAATCGCCAGATTACACAGGGTCATGCGCGCCTCCATGCCGAGCGCGCGCACCGCCGCCCCCGCATATTCGAGCGCGTGCCCGGTGGCGCCGCCCACGCCGATGCTTCCGATCATGTAAAGCGCCATGTCCTTGGCCGTCACGCCCGGCGCCAGCGCGCCGTCGAAACGCACGCGCATGGCGAGCGGCTTCTCCTGCACCAGCGTTTGCGTCGCCAGCACGTGTTCGACATCGCTGGTGCCGATACCCCAAGCGTAAACCCCCAGCGCGCCGACGGTGCAGGTGTGGCTGTCACCGCACACCAGCGTCATCCCCGGCAGCGCAATCGCCAGCTCGGGCGCGACCACATGCACAATGCCCTGCCGCGCGTCGCCCAGATCAAACAAGGGAATACCGGCTTGCCGGGTATTGGCGCGCAGCGCGCGTATCAATTCCGCCCCGCCCGCCACGGTGTCATCGGTGCGTCCGCGCGCGGTAGCGACCAGATGATCCTGCGTTGCGAAGGTGAGTTCGGGGTTGCGCACACCGCGCCCCGCGCGGCGCAGGCCGTCAAACGCCTGCGGGCTGGTGAGATCGTGCAGCACATGGCGATCAATATGGATCAACGCGCGTCCGCCGCCCAGATCAACGGCGATGTGACTCTCCCACAATTTGTCGAATAACGTTCGTGGCATCAATCACTCATCGGCCCGATAGCGTTGTTCAAGCTCGTAATATTGTGGAAAACCGACCAGGCACTTTAGTTCGTCGAAGCTCACTTCATCTGACTTCTCGCCTTTCGCCAGCGCCGCCAGCGATTGCTGCATGGCGCGCACCGCCGTCGATATCAGCACCAGCGGGTATGCGGCGATCTTGTAGCCCAGCGCTTCGAGTTCACGCGGCGGCAGCACCGGCGTGGTTCCGCCGCTCACCATGTTCGCCATGCACGGACGCGGGATCGCGCGGCAGAATCGTTCCATCTCATCGCGGGTTTCCGGCGCTTCGAGAAAAATAATGTCCGCGCCTTCATCGACAAACATCTTGCATCGGTCGAGCGCCTCGTCAAACCCCAGCACACCGCAGGCATCGGTGCGCGCCATAATCAGAACGTCGTTCGCGGCGCGTTCATCCACCGCCGCGCGGATGCGCATTTTCGCCTCGCCACGCCCCACCACCTGCTTACCGCGCGTATGGCCGCAGCGCTTGGGACTGACCTGATCCTCGATCATGATGGCCGCCGCGCCTGCCCGCGCATATTCGCGCACCGTGCGGCGCACGTTAATGGCGTTGCCGTAGCCCGTATCGCCATCGCCGATCACGCACAAGGCGGGCGCCGCCGCGCAGATGTCGCGCAGCGTGTCCGCCATCTCGGCAAACGAAATCAGCCCGGTGTCAGGCTCGGCCAGGCGCGCCGCCGATACCGCAAAGCCGCTCATCAGCGTCAGTGGAAAACCGGCTTCGTGGATCAGGCGCGAGGTCAGCGCGTCGTAACAGCAGGGCATGGTGATAAGCCCGGGCTGCTGCAATACCTGACGCAAACGCGCAGCCGGCGCGCCCTCGAACGGCTTGTGAGTCATGGCATATCTCTCCGTGGCAATCCAAAAAACGAAAGGCCACAAAAGGCGTGCGCCCTTCGTGGCCTGACGATGACGCGTTGACGTTTAGCCGACCTGCCCTTCCATCAGCAGCTTCACCACTTCCGGCGCGATCTCGGCCGCGCGCTGATCCAGTTGCTCCGGCGTGAGGTTCGCGATCGGATGCGGCATTTCCAGAAAACGGAATCCTTCCAATCCCCAGGTGCGCGCCATGGCATTGCCGGTGGCGCGAAACACGTGCGTGATAATCGAAGCCGAAGGAATACCCTGCTGTTCAAACACGATGCTGTCGAGCACACTGCCCGAGCTGCATGAGCCTCAATCCCCGACGCCCGCGACAATCACGTCGCAGTTGGCCTTGTATTCCTCGATGATCTCGGCGTGCGGCGCCGCGCCCGAGCTTTTCTTGCGGCGTATCACATGCGATGTGGTGCCGTGTTCTTTTTCAAGAATGCCGGCGATGCGCATCAGCAGTTGGTCGGAGTTGTGCTTGGTGTTGTCGATCAGGCCCACGCGCAGGCCATGCAACGATTTCGGCCGCGGCACGTAGGCAATGCGCCGCCCCGACACCTCGGTGGTTGGATCAAGAATTTGCACTGTCATGATGTCGTGCTCCTTTCGTCTAAAAATTCAAAAACTTTTTTGCCGCGGATTTACACAGATGAACACAGATTAAAATCAAACCTTGGCGCCGCGCCTTACGCCTTACATCTCACGCTAAAAGAATTTCCTTGGTCACACTTTGCGAACCGGCTTTGCCGCCCCACCCCGGAATGTACGACGACTGCACGCCGGCAATGCCTCCGGCCGCGAAAATCAGAAAATCCTGCGGCGTTTCCACCACGGATATTTTGTCGGTTTCGTCTTCCGGCGTGATGGGGCCGGGTGCGATGTTGGCGCGCTTGATTTCCGCCATCGAACATTTGGCGTGCTCAAAACAATAATTCTGCACGTCTTCGCGCGACCAGCCGGCTTTTTTCATCACCAGTTGATGCTCGCCCGGAAACACCAGCGCATATTGCGGACGGCGGTTGGTGCCAGCAGACATGCGCATGTTGGCGCACATCGTCTTCAGCACGCCTTCGGGTGTTGAACTCAAGCCGTTGGAGATCTGGTGCGGCGCAAACGCGGCGAACACCGTCACTGCATTCTGATCACGACGGAACCCGCGCGAGGTGTGAAACGGCTGCCACGGGCTGGTGTCGGTTTCGTTTTCGGCGATGCAAAAGCTGTATTTGCCACCGTGGCCCATGCTGCTGCGGTCGAGCTCGCCGGGCAGCGTGCCGATGACGTTGCGCATAATCAGCCGGATCGCGCGGCCCACCGTCGCGTTGGCGCGCCAGCCGGGGCCGAACAAATTATCACCAGAGTTAAAGTCGAGTTCTTTGGCAATCGGGCCGTTCACCACCATAAACACCGCCGAGCCGCCGGTGCTGGTGGCCGGGCCG